>JAFKLV010000049.1 GCA_017304125.1 Sphingomonadales bacterium | reverse complement strand
CAAACCTCGATCGCCGGGGTTTTATCAGAGGGGCCGGGCTTGCAGGCGGGGCGGCGGCGCTGGCGGCGTGGATGCCGGCCTGGGCCAGCCCGGTGTCGTCGGGGCTGCCCACCGTATCGGGCAATGACATCACGCTGCGCATCGCGCGCCAGACGATGACGATCGACGGCCGGCGGCTGGCGGCGATCGGGGTCAACGGCACGATTCCCGCACCGCTGGTGCGGCTGCGTGAGGGCCAGAAGGTGCGGCTCAACGTGATCAACGAGCTCGACGAGGACAGCTCGATCCACTGGCACGGGTTGATCCTGCCGGCGCATATGGACGGCGTGCCGGGGGTGAGCTTCCCCGGGATCAAGCCGCGGTCGACCTTCAGCTATGAATTCGCGGTCGCGCAGAACGGCACCTATTGGTATCACAGCCATTCCGGGTTCCAGGAGCAGCTCGGCCATTACGGACCGATCGTCATCGATCCGGCCGGTGCGGATCCGGTGGGCTATGATCGCGAGCATGTGATCGTCCTCTCGGACCACAGCCACCTCTCGCCCGAGACGATCTTCCGCTACATGAAGGTCAATCCGGGGCATTTCAATTTCCAGCGCCAGACGCTTGCCGGGCTGCTCTCCGGGCGCGACCAGACGCGCGGCGAGCGCGTGCAATGGGGCCGGATGCGGATGGACCCGGCCGATATCGCGGACGTGTCGGGTGCTGCCTATACCTTCCTGATCAATGGCCATGGCCCGGCCGACAATTGGACCGGGTTGTTCACGCCGGGCGAGCGGGTGCGGCTGCGCGTTATCAATGCCTCGGCGATGTCGACCTTCAACGTCCGCATCCCCGGCCTGCCGATGACGATCGTCCAGGCCGACGGGCAGAATGTGGTGCCGGTCGAGGTCGGCGAATTCCAGATCGGCGTCGCCGAAACCTATGACGCGATCGTCACCCCGCGCGAGGATCGCGCCTTCACCCTGATCGGCGAGGCGATCGACCGGTCAGGGATGGCCCGCGCGACGCTCGCGCCGCGCGCCGGCATGGTCGCGCCGGTCCCGCCGCTGCGCAAACGCCCGCTGGCGACGATGCGCGACATGGGCATGAACATGCCCGATATGACGCCGCCCGGGCGCGGCATGGACCCCACCGCGGAGCGGAACGCTTCGGCAAAGCTCGCAACCGGGGGCGCCGCGGCGGCGATGCCGGAAATGGCCAATATGGACCACGCCGCTATGGGGCATGGCGAAGGCGCGGCGGGAATGGATCATGCCGCAATGGGCCACGGCGGTGGCGCGGGCGGTCACGGCGGGCATGGTGGGCGCCACAATATGCGCGATTTCACCAATGCGCCGCAGGTGAAGCACGGTCCCAGCGTCCAGACGATTTCGCCGATGCCGATCGATCGCACCGATTATCCGGGGCAGGGGCTGGAGGATGTCGGCCATAAGGTGCTGGTCTATCGCGATCTGGTCGCGCTGGAGCGCAACCCCGATGTGCGCGCGCCGTCGCGCAGCCTCGACATCCATCTCACCGGCAACATGGAACGCTTCATGTGGTCGTTCGACGGCGTGAAGATGTCCGACATGCACGATCCGATGCCGTTCATCGAGGGCGAGCGCGTCCGCGTGAACCTGATCAACGATACGATGATGGGCCACCCGATCCATCTTCACGGCCATTTCTTCGAGCTGGTCACCGGCCATGGCGATCGCGCGCCGCGCAAGCATACCGTGATCGTCCAGCCGGGGGGCAAGGTATCGTGGGATTTCACCGCCGATGCGCTGGGCGACTGGGCGTTCCACTGCCATTTGCTCTATCATATGGCGTCGGGGATGATGCGCGTCGTCAGCGTCCGGCCGAAGGGAGGCGCGGCATGACCCGGCGCGTTCCGCTGCTGCTCACCGCATCCGCCGCCTTCGCGATCGCCGCGCTCGGCCTCGCCGCGCCGGCCATCGCGCAGGATCATGCGATGCACGACATGCCGGGGATGGCCACGCCGGCGAAACCCGAAGCGAAGCCGGCGAAGAAGAAGAAGCCTGCACCCGTCACGGCGCACGAGGGGCATGGCGCAGCGCCGGCCGATCCGCATGCCGGGCATGATATGAGCGCGATGCCCGCACCGGCAGCGCCCGCAGACCCGCACGCCGGGCACGATATGGGTGCAGCGCCGGCCACCGCGCCGCAGGGCGATGGCCACGCGGGCCATGACATGGGCGCGATGCCGGCGACACAGGCCGATCCGCATGCGGGCCATGGCGCCGCGCCTGCGCCCGCGGCGACGGCCAACCTGCCGCAGATCGGCACCAATTTGCCCGCGGGCAATGCGCCTGCGCCGCCGCTGCCCGGGGATCATTATGCCGATCGCGTCTATTCTCCCGAAGAAATGGCGCACGCGCGGCACCAGATGATGCAGGAGGAAGGCGCGCAGACCCTCTCGCTGATCATGTTCAACCTCGCCGAATATCAGGCGCGCAAGGGTGCCGATGGCTATCGCTGGGACGGCGAAGGCTGGTTCGGCGGCGACATCAACCGTTTCGTGGTCAAGAGCGAGGGCGCCGGGGCGTTCCGCGAAGGTGTCGAGGAGGCCGAGGTGCAGGCGCTCTACAGCCGCGCGATCGGGCCGTATTTCAATTTCCAGGCCGGCGTGCGCCAGGATTTCCGTCCAGGCCCGGCGCGCACCTATGCGACCATCGGCTTCGAGGGGCTCGCGCCTTACTGGTTCGACGTGGGCGGCGCGCTGTTCCTGTCGACCAAGGGCGATCTGCTTGCGCGGCTGGAGGGCTATTACGACCAGCGTCTTACCCAGCGCCTCGTCCTCCAGCCGTGGGTCGAACTGGATTTCGCGGCGCAGGATGTACCCGAAAATCGCATCGGTGCCGGTCTGTCGACCGCCGAACTCGGCCTCCGGCTGCGCTATGAGATCACCCGGCAGTTCGCGCCCTATATCGGCGTGGCATACGATGCGAGCGTCGGGCAGACCGCGCGTTACGCCCGTGCCGACGGCGAATCGGCGACAACCACCAACTTTGTTGCGGGGATGCGCATCTGGTTCTGAGCGGGTTTATATCGAACATTCACATCGATGGTCACCCCGTTAGTAGAAAAAGTGGTAAACGCTTTGCGGCAGCGAAGTAAACAGATGTAAAATGCGCTATCGTGGGCAGCGAGAGCCTTGGCCATTTCTCGAAGGGAAGTTGAGAAAACTTTCCGATGTCAAGGAGATTTCCAAGGTAAACGTCTCATCGCGATGCATATGCGCAAGGCTTTACATCTCTTTACGATAGATCAAGGTGGGTCGATCGGTCAGGTAAGCGCTGTCGCGAATTCGGAATTAGCCGATAGCGCGGACCTGGGGTTCATGATGAAGAAACTTGCACTCGCCGCGCTCGCGGCGCTGTTTTTGCCACAGATGGCATCGGCGAAGGTCGAACTGATCACCAACGGCTCGTTCGAGCAGAACAATGTTGCCGACGGAAAGAAGGGGTGGGTGCCCTCGGGCGCGGGGCTCGTCGGGTGGACGACGTCGGGCCAATCCGCCAATTTTTACTGGGATCCCAACTCCGGCCAGATCACGGGCGGATCGAACCTGATGTATCTCGCCACGCCGGGTACCGCCGACAAGAATGACAGCACGCTCACCGCCTACGGCCCGTTCCCAAAGACCAGTCCCGATGGCGGCGATTTCATCATGGCCGATGGCGATTACAATTTCGCCAATGTGCTATCGCAGACGGTGAATGGCCTGACGGTCGGCGAAACCTATGTGCTCAATTTCTGGCAGGCCGCCGGGCAGCATTTCAACCGGACCGGGCCGACGACCGAGCAGTGGAAGGTAAGTTTCGGTAGCCAGACGCAATATTCCGACAAATTCTCGCTGAAGCAGGGCGAGGTCGGGCCGTGGGAATATCAGACCATGTCGTTCGTCGCGTCGAAGACGTCGCAGGTTCTGTCGTTCCTTGCGGTGGGCACGCCGACCGGCCAGCCGCCGATCTCGTTCCTCGATGGCGTGTCGATGTCGGCCTATGCGCCGCCGCCGGTCGCGGGCGTGCCCGAGCCGTCGACCTGGGCGATGATGATCATGGGCTTCGGTGCGATCGGCGGCATCATGCGCCGCCGCCCGCGCCGCGCGCTGGCGTAAGCGAATTTTCATGAAACGGGCGGCATGATCCCCACCTCGCCGCCCGTCCTTTCCGACAAGCCCCCCGCATGAGCCATCTCACCTTCCTCCGCGACCTTTCGATCGACGCCGTCAGGCTGGCGATCTGGCTGGCGATTCTGGCGGCGGTGTTCGTGCCGCTGGAGCGCCTGTTCGCGCGCGACCGGCGCGATCGATCGGCGCGGAAATCGCCGCTGGCCGGCGAGATCGGCTATTATTTTCTCAACAACCTGCTCCCGGCGATGATCCTGACCACGCCGCTGGTCATCATCGGCGCGCTGGCGCAGCGGCTTTTGCCGAGCTTCTGGCTGTCGCTGGTGGCGGCGATGCCGCTGCCGGTGAAACTGCTGGTGAGCCTGCTGCTCGCCGAGCTGGTCAGCTATTGGGGCCACCGGCTGTCGCATCAATGGCCGTTGCTGTGGCAATTCCACGCCCGGCATCATGAGCCCGAGCACGTCAACTGGCTGACCAACAGCCACGATCATCCGATCGACATGATGTGGTCGCGCGCCAGTGCGCTGCTCCCGGTCTATGTGCTGGGGCTGGCCGGCGCGGGCGTGCAACATGGCAGCATCGTCGCGCTGGCCTTGCCGTTCTTTGCCGCCTTCTGGGCGTTCTTCATCCACGCCGATGTGCGGTTTCGCTTCGGCTTTCTCGAAAAGCTGATCGTCACGCCTGCCTTCCATCACTGGCATCACACCAACGACGAATGGCGCGATCACAATTATGCGACGCTGCTACCGGTAATGGACCGCCTGTTCGGCACCCATCATCTGCCGGACCATCTCCCGCCCTGTTACGGGATCGACGATCGCGCCGATATGGCGCCGCTGCTGCCATTCGGGCCGGCGCCGGGCGGAGACGCGCGCAAATCCGAAAAAGCTTAGTACTTGAAGTATTGCTAAGCTCTTGATAGGGGCCGCCCCCGTTCGTGCCGCGCAAAGGGACGCCGGCCAGGGGAGGACGCTATGCGAAAGACGGGATTGGGGCTGTTGCTGGCCGGGGGCGCGTTGTTCGCGTGGGTGTCGGCCGCCGGGGCGCAGACGACGGCGCCGGCCGCAGGCGCGGGGGATGCGCAGCTTTCCGATATCATCGTCACCGCGACGAAGGAAAAGCAGACGCTGCAGGAAGTGCCGATCTCGGTCGGCGTGGTCGGCGGCAAGCAGATGGAGCAACAGGGCGTCCGTCTGTTCACCGATCTCCAGTCGTCGGTGCCCAATCTGCAGATCGACAATACCAACGGCAATTATGCGATCACGATCCGCGGCCTCGGCTCGGGATCGAGCAACCTTGCGTTCGAGCAATCGGTCGGGCTGTTCGTCGACGGCGTTTATTCCAGCCGCGCGCGCTCGCTGCAGGTGCCGTTCCTTGATGTCGAGCGGGTCGAAGTGGTGCGTGGGCCGCAGGGCGCGTTGTTCGGCAAGAACACCAATGCCGGCGCGATCAGCATCATCACCCGCCGCCCGACGCGCGATTTCGAGGCCGAGGCGCGGATCGGCGGCGAACTGGCGCAGGGCGGGTTCAACGCCAGCACCTATGTCTCGGCGCCGATCAGCGACACGCTGGCGATCCGGCTGAGCGGCGAGGCCGGACGTGCCGACGGCTATATCGACAACCGCCTGACCGGGCAGAAGGACAATGGCTCCAAGTATCTCGCCGGTCGCGCCCAGGTCTTGTGGCAGCCGACGTCCAACTTCGAGGCTTTGTTCAAGATCGAGGCGTTCCGCAACCAAGTCGATGGCTCGAATGCGGTGTTCAACAACCTCGGCCCGGCGACGTGCGCCTTGTGCAATCTGGTGCGCAATGCCAGCGGTGGGGTGAATGCGCAGCAATATCCGGGCTTCTGGCGCACCAGCCGCGGCAATCCGCCTGAAATCGACTTCACCAGGTCACGCACCGCGTCGCTGACGCTCAACTGGAACCCGGCGGACTGGAATATCACCTCGATCACCGCGTTCCAGAAGATCAACGCCTCGCGCACGTTCAACACGATCCCGGGCGGGCTGCCGCTGCTCAACACGCTGCAGGCGGAGCATAGCACGCAATTCTCGCAGGAAGTCCGCGCCGCCAAGTCGATCATCGACGGGGTCAAGGCGACCTTCGGCGTCACTTATACCCACGCCGACACCAGCATCCTGCAGGACGTCAATTACACCGGGATCGCCGCCGGGGTGGCGACGGTGCCCGACGGGCTGGCGCACCGGCCGTTCGACCAGACGACCTGGTCGATCTCGCCTTATGCGATCCTCGACGCCAGCCTCACCGACCGGCTGAAGTTCAACGGCAGCCTGCGCTACAGCTATGAGGACAAGAGCGCGCGGGCGCAGAGCGTGTTCACCGGCGCGCGGCGCCCCGCGAACAATCTCGACTACGACATCAGCGGCGAGCGCCGCGAGAAATTGTGGGACTATTCGGCCCGCCTGCGCTACGAATTCAGCAAGCAGATCTATGCCTATGTGAGCTATGCCACCGGCACCAAGGGCGGCGGCTTCATCTCCAACGACGGCCTGCTGCTGTACAATATCCGCAACAACAACGGCCGGTTCGATTTCGATTCCGAACGCGCGCGGGCGTGGGAATTGGGCACCAAGATGCGGCTGCTCGATCGCCGGCTCGATGTGGATCTCGCGCTGTTCCGCACCCGCTTCAAGAATCTGCAGGTCTCGTCGTACAACGGCACCGCGTTCATCACCGGCAATGCCGCCGAGGCGACCGCGCAGGGGGTGGAGATCGACACCCGCTTCCACCCCAATCGCATCGTCACTATCGGCTTCGCCGGCGCCTATCTCGACGCGAAATACGACGATTATCCGGGCGGCCCGTGCGTCTACAATGCGCCGGCGACCTGCACCCCGGCGACCAACAACCTCGCCGGATCGCCGCTGGTGCGCGCGCCGGAGTGGAAGGGATCGGGCTATCTCCAGCTCGACGTGCCGGTCAGCGACACGCTGGTGGTGACCGCGCGCGGCTCGGCCGATCACACCACGCGCTCCTATATGCAGGGCGATCTCAACCCGCTGAACAGTCAGGCGCCGTATACGCGTTACGATGCCCGGCTGGCGATCCACGACAGCCGCGACAAATGGGAAATCGCGCTGATCGGGCGCAATCTGAGCAACCAGGTGATCGTCACCCAGGCGTTCAACACCCCGCTGCTCAACAACAACAGCCATGTCGTGATGATCGCGCCGCCGCGCACGATCGCGATCGAGGCGATGATCCGCTATTGAGCGGCGCAACGGAAAACGGCCCGCGGATCGCTCCGCGGGCCGTGTTCACGTCAACCGATCGCGATCAGAATTTCGCGGTCGCGGCGACGGTGAAATACCGTCCCATGATCCCCGAGAAATAGGGTCGGGTGCCGTTGCCGAGCGGCGCCGGATAGGGCGGGGTCGCGTCGAACAGATTGTCGACGATCAGCTTCAGCCCGAAGCGCTCGTTGACCTTCGCCCCGACCGTGGCGTTGAACAGCCACCAGTCGCCGACCCCGGTGATATCGGTCGCATTGGGCGCGGCATCCATGTCGAACCGGCTCTTGCCGACATATTGCGCCTGCAACAGCAAGTTGAACTTGCTGCCGTCATAGCTGAGGTTTGCCGTGCCGGAATGGCGCGGATAGCCGATCGAGCCCGCGATATGCTTGATGTCGTCGGTGCCGATCTGGGTTTCGAGCGTGTCGCGGTAGAAGTAATTCACCGCCAGCCCGATCGCCCCAGCGTCGCGCACCCCGATGCGATCAAGCGGCAGGCGATAGGCGAGCGTCGCCTGCAGCCCGGCGCTCTTATAGCTCGCGGCATTGTAGAAGCCTTCGTGGATCGTGACGATCTGGCCGGTGGCGTCGCGGGTGAACAATTTGCAGAACTGGTTGGGATAGCCGGGAGAATCATAGCAGGCATTGAGGATCGACGGCCCGTCGAGCGTGACGATCGCATCCTTCAGGCTGATGTTCACCCAATCCACCGCGAGCGACAGCCCGCGCGCGAAGCTCGGCTGGACGATCGCGCCGACCGTCCAGCTATTGGCCTTTTCGTTGCGCAGATCGGGGTTGCCCGAAACGGTGACCGGGATCTGGAAGCTGCTGAAGTTCGAGATGAAGGTCGCCGGGTTGATCCCCGCCGCGACGCAATTCGCGCGGCGCACCGCCGGGTTCGGCCCGTTCGCCACGAAGCGCGTGTCGCACGGATCGGCGCCCGCCTCATAAGCGATCGACGACGGATTGAACGCCTCGGTGATCGCGGGCGAGCGGATCGAGCGGGTGAAATTGCCGCGGAAGGTGATGTCCGGGACGAAGGCGATGCGGCCGCCCGCGCTCCATGTCAGGTCACCACCCGACAGGGAGTTGCGGACGTAGCGCGCCGATCCGTCGAATTCGAGCGTGTGCAGCCATTTGAGGCCGTTCTGCGCCGACACCAAAGGCGCGACGATTTCGCCGAACACTTCGTTGGTGTGATATTTCCCCGCGACCGGATCGA
>JAFKLV010000048.1 GCA_017304125.1 Sphingomonadales bacterium | reverse complement strand
ACGACGCACGCGAACGCCTGCTACGGATCGCGCGCGTAACCAGCCTCGGCGAACTCACCGCCTCGATCGCGCATGAGGTGAACCAGCCGCTCGCCGCGGTGGTGACCAGCGCGGGGGCGTGCCGGCGCTGGCTCGCCGCCGATCCGCCCAATATCGAAAAGGCCGAGCGCGCCGCCGAGCGGATCGTCGCCGAGGCGAGCCGCGCCAGCGAGGTAATCGCGCGCGTCCGCGGGCTTGCCAGCGGCAAGCCGCCGATGCGCGATCGATTCGATCTCAACGCGCTGGTGCTCGAGATCGTCGAGCTGGCGCGCGGACAGATCGATCGCCACGATATCCTGCTGCGGCTCTATCTGCCCGAAGACCTGCCGCCGGTGTTCGGCGATCGGGTGCAGATCGGGCAGGTGGTCGGCAATCTGCTGCTCAACGCGATCGACGCGGTGATGGCCGATCCGGCACGCGGACATGAGATCGAACTGATCGCCTCGCTCACCAAAGGCGGCGAGAGCGTGACGCTGGCGGTGGCGGATTCGGGCATCGGCTTCCGCCCGGGCGAGGCCGAGCGGCTGTTCGACGCCTTCTGGACCACCAAGCAGGACGGGATCGGGCTGGGGCTGACGATCAGCCGCGCGATCGTCGAGGCCAATGGCGGGCGCATCTGGACCGAGGAAAACGAGCTGGACGGCGCCACCCTGTTGTTCACGCTGCCGGTTGCGCGCGGCGGGAATGAAGCGGAAACAGCAGCATGACCGATCTCACCGCCCCGATCGTCTATATCGTCGACGATGACAGCTCGGTGCGCGAGGCGCTGGAGGATCTGCTCTCCTCGGTCGCGCTGCGCTCGCATTCCTTCGCCTCGGCGCAGGCCTTCGCGGCCGCCACGCGCGGCGATGCGCCGTCGTGCCTCGTGCTCGACGTGCGCATGCCGGGCGAGAGCGGGATGGAATTCCTCGCGCATATGGCGGAGCGCGGCGTCGATCTGCCGACGGTGATGATCACCGGGCACGGCGATATCGCGATGGGGGTTCGCGCGATGAAGGACGGCGCGATCGAATTCCTCACCAAGCCGTTCCGCGATCAGGATCTGCTCGATGCGATCAACCGCGGCATCGAAATCGATCGCGCGCGCCGCGCCGCGGCGGCGGAGACGCAGCGGCTACGCGAATTATGGGACGCGCTCTCCCCCGGCGAACGCGAGGTGACGCGGCTGGTGGTGCGCGGCCTGCTCAACAAACAGGTCGCGGCAGAACTCGGCCTCAGCGAGATCACGGTGAAGGTGCGGCGCGGGCATGTGATGCGCAAGATGGAGGCGCGGACTTTGCCCGATCTCGTCCGCGCTTATGATCGCATCCACGCCTGACGGGCGGTTGCACCCGCCCGCGCGAGGACGTGTCAAGTTACGCTTGACAATTTAGTGTCAAGCACTACTTTACACACGTGGACATCGAGAGCATCCGGCATAAGGCGCTGAGAAGGTTCTTCGAGACCGGAAACGCCAGGGGTGTTGTCGGCGATGTGGCGCGTATCCGGCGCATGCTGGTGTTTATCGCCGCGGCCGCGAGCGTCGACGATCTCTCGATCCCGCCGAATTTCGGCCTTCACCCGCTGACGGGCGATCGGGCCGGAAGCTGGTCGATGACGGTGACGCGCAACTGGCGGCTCACTTTCAGGATCAACGCGGACAACGCAGTCGAAGATATGGATCTGGAGGATTATCATGGCGCTTAAGATGCACCCCTCCCTGCACATGCCGGTCGGCGTGTGGCTCAAGGCGGAAGTCGTCGAACCGTTCGGAACCAATGTGAAGGCACTCGCCGCACATTTCGGTGTGTCGCGACAGGCGCTGAGCAATGTCCTGCACGGACATGCCGCGCTGACCGCGGATATGGCGATCCGCTTCGAAAAGGCCTTCGGGATCAACGCCGATACGCTGATGCGGATGCAGGGCGCCTATGAGCTGGCGCAAGCCCGCGCGCGCGCAGACGAGATCAAGGTCGAGCGCATCGAGATGGCGGCCTAAGCCCTAACGCTGATCGCCGCCGTCACGATGAAGGTCGCGGTGGATGCGGGCATATTCGGCATCGACCCACGCCAGCAGCGCCGCCGCGAAATCATCGTTGCGGCGGCGCCGGCGCAACAGCAACGCCTCGAACCGCTTGAGCCACCACAGCCGCAGCCGAAGCCGCGGCGTCATCGGGGCGTGGGTATGATCGAGCGACATGGGACTTCCCTCCGGACGGGTCAGATTTTCGCATTGATGCTGAACAAGAACTGGCGCGGCGCCGAGCGCATGAAGGTCTGATAGTCACCCGCGACCGAATAGCCGCCGATCCCCACCGACCCGATATTGTTGCGGTTCAGCGCATTGTTGACGTCGATGCGGAAGACGAGTTCGGGCATCCGCCCGCTCTTGGGCAATCGATAAGAGGCGTGCGCATTCACCTGCCAATAATCGGGCACGTAAATGTCATTGGTGTAGGTGAAGGGATCATCGAGATAGAGCGTGCTCGTCGCCCCTGCATCGAACCGGCCGTGCTTCACCGCGATCTGGGTGACCAGCGAAACGCCCGGATAGCCCGGCTGGAAATGCCCCTTCAGCGGGGTGGCCTCGCCGGCGAGGACGAGATCACTCCGGTAGCGCAGCTTGCTGACCGACACCGACTGCGAAATATCCAGCCACGCGAACGGCTTGAGGTCAAGGATCGCGTCCGCGCCGATCAGCTCGGATCGCGGCACGATCCCCACCGTGCGTACCGGATTGAATTGCGGGCCGCTGGTGCCGTTGAGCAGGCGGTTGAGGATGATGCCGTAATAAGCATCGATATTGATGCTCAGCGGGCCGAACCGGCGATAACCGCCGACGGTGAAATTCCAGTCCTTCTCAGGCTTCAGCGTGGCCAGCGCGGCGTCGAACAAGGCCTGGCTGTCGGCCGCCCAGGCCGATGACACCGGGCCGATATTGCCGCGCGACGACACGCGATAGCCCACCGCCGTCTTGGCGATATCGAGATAGAGAGCGGTGCGCGCATCGGGCCGCCAGTCGATCGCGAGGCGCGGCAGGAACGGATCGCTCGTCGCCAGCCGGCCGTTCGGCGCATGATCGGGGCCGATGCCGCCGCCGCTGGTCGCGAAATTCACCGCCTTGACCCCGGCGTCGATCGTCAGCGTGTCGGTCGGCTTGAAGACGTCGCGGAGATAGAGCTGGAACGATTTGGTCGTCCAGCGCGAGTCATTGGCAATCTGAAACGCCGGCCCGTAGACGTCATACGGCCCGATCGCGCTGAGCGGCGCACCCTGCCCCGGCAGCGGCTCGTTATATGACGCGAAGCGCGAGGTCGACGAGACGCGCTCGACCCACACACCGGCGGAAATCGTGTGACGATCCCCCTTCCACGTCAGATCGACCGTGCCGCCGAAACGCTGCGGGCGCGTCTGCCACACTTGCGCGGAAAAGGGTGCGCCGGTCTGCGACGGCGTCGAGACATCGGCGATCTCGATGTTCGATTTGCTGATCGCGGCATAGCCCATCACCTTGCCCGACAGCCGGTCGGTCAGGTTGAAATGATGCGCGATATTGCCGACGGCATCGTCGGTGGCCTGCCCGGTGTCATAGGGGATCAGCGACGCCAGCTCGCCGCAGCGATAGGCGCCGCACGGCCGGTTGGCATTCTCCGGCGATGCGACGAACACCGCGCGCGCATAATCGGGATAGAAGATGTCGGTGCCGTTCCAGCCGAGCTTGGACAGCATATCGAACGAGGTGTTGTTATATCCCCAGATCTCGGCGCGCGCGAAAGAGAAGAAGGCGGTGAAATCGCCCCACGGCACGTCCTGGACCAGCTTGGCGTTCGCGCGCAGCATATATTGCGTGCCCGCACCGGTATATTTGTCCTTCGCGATCCGCTCGATGCCGAACAACAGGCGCGGGCCCGCGTCGCCGATCCGGCCGGTATTGACCGTGGCGCTGGTCACGAAGGTATTATTGTCGCCGAAGCCCTGCGTCACATCGAGCCCGAAGCGCGATTTGGGGTCGGCGATCGCGTAGCGCATCTCGCCGCCGTTCACCGTGTTCGAGAAAGTGTCGACGCTTGCCGAGCCGGGGGAGATTCTGACCGAGGCGATATCGCCGGCGACGCCGATGTTGAGCGGCGCGGTGCCGGTCACGCTGCCATAGCTGCCGTCGTTGAGCGGAATGCCCTCGAAGGTGATCGCCAGCTCGTTCTGGCGGAAGCCGCGCACCAGCAGGAAGCCATCCGACAGATCGAGGCCATAGGCATCGGTCGAGGTGAAGGTGACCCCCGGCAGGTTCTTCACCAGCGCCAGCGCGCTGGTGCCCGACAGGACGTCGGACCAGTCGCTGCTGGTCAGCGCATAGCCGCCGGCATCGACCGGGCGCGTGGTGCCGCCCGACGCCTCGCGTCGCGTGGCGGTGACGACGATGTCGGCAGACGGGGTCGTCGAGGCGTCGGCCGCAGGCGCGTTATCCGCGAGCTGCGCGCACGCGGGTGATGCCACGCCGGCGAACGCGGCGATGGCGAGAGCGGAGATGCCGCAGCCGGCGAGGAATTTGGGCAATGGGAACACGGGAATGGCTTTCCGAAGGCAGCACGCGTCCGCCGCCCGCCGCGAGAGAGCGGCGGACGATGCGACACGATCGAGATGGCACGGGTGGGGTGCGAACCTCCCGGCCGCCCCCCGTTTCGTATCGCGGCCTATTCCCGGTGGCCGGTATGGTTCAACGCTACCTTGGTATATTCGGGCGACGATGCTGCCGGATGTGCCACAGCGCGGTCTCGCTCATGCATATCGATTACATGACTAATCCGCCACTTAGCGACAGGTAGTTATCGAATCGGATTGCGGGGTGCTGAGAGGCAGCGCCAGCAAGAGGCGCACCGCCGCCTCACACCGCGCTTTTCTTGACCGTCGCGACGGATTTGCATAACGATTACATCGATGCATCGGCGTTGCGATCGGCCGCCGGCAAGAAGCGGTGGAAGCGGGCATGACTGACAGCAGATGGCCACTCGCACTGGTCGGCGGGGGCGCCGGGTCCTTCATCGGCAATGTTCATCGCATGGCCGCCGGGCTCGACGGACGGTTTCACCTCGTTGCCGGCGCGTTCAGCAGCCATCCCGACCGCGCACGCGAGGCCGCATCGCGCTACACTGTCGATCCGGCGCGCGCCTATCCCGATTATCGCGCGATGATCGCGACCGAAGCCGCGCGGGCGGATGGCGCGCGCGTCATCGCGATCGCTGCCCCCAACCACCTCCATTTGCCGGTCGCGCGCGCCGCGCTCGAAGCCGGGATGGCGGTGATCAGCGACAAGCCCGCCACCGCGACGCTGGAGGAAGCGATCGAGCTGCGCGCGATCGTGACGCGAAGCCGCGCGCCTTATGCGCTGACCTACACCTATACCGGCTATCCGATGCTGCGCGAGGCGCGCCATGTGTGCCTGTCCGGCGCGCTCGGCGAAATCCGCAAGGCGGTGGTCGAATATCCGCAAGGCTGGCTGGCCGAGGATGTCGAAAATCACGGATCGCGTCAGGCGCTATGGCGCACCGATCCGGCACAGGCCGGGCACGGCGGCTGTATCGGCGATATCGGGGTGCATGCGTTCAACGCGCTGGAATTCGTCAGCGGGCTGCGCGTCCGGCGATTGTGCGCGCAGCTTTCCACCGTCGTGCCGGGCCGCGCGCTCGACGATGATTGCAACCTGCTGCTCACCCTCGGCGCGCAGGAGGCGCCGGCAGTACTCCAAGCCTCGCAAATCGCGACCGGCAGTCGCAACGGCCTGAGGTTGCGGCTATGGGGCACCGCCGGGGGGCTCGACTGGTGCCACGAAGCCGCCGACCGGCTGGTGATCGACCGCGCCGACGGCACCACCGAAATCCGCCACGCCGCCACGCCGGGGCTGTCCGATATTGCGCTTGCCGCATCGCGCCTCCCGCCGGGCCACCCCGAGGGGTTCGTCGAGGCTTTCGCCAATATCTATCGCGACTTCGCCGATCTGATCGCGGGCGCTCAGCCGGCCTGTCTGCAGGGGATCGACGAAGGGGTGCGCGGCATGGCGTTCGTGCATCACGCGATCACCTCCAGCCGGCAGCGCCAATGGGTCGATTTCACGATGCCGAACGGGGAGACTGCGCGATGAAGACGCTCAAGGGGCCGGCAATCTTCCTCGCCCAGTTCGTCGGCCAGCAGGCGCCGTTCGATACGCTCGACGGGCTCGCCGGATGGGCCGCGTCGCTCGGCTATCGCGGGATTCAGGTGCCGACCAACGATCCCGCGCTGTTCGACCTCGCGCGCGCCGCGACGAGCAAGGATTATTGTCAGGACGTGGCGGGGCGGCTCGGCGACGTCGGCATCGAGATCACCGAATTGTCGACGCATCTGCAAGGACAACTCGTCGCGGTCCATCCCGCCTATGATGCGCTGTTCGACGGCTTCGCCCCGCCAGCGCTGCGCGGCAAACCCGCCGCACGCACCGAATGGGCGACGACGCAACTCGTCGCGGCGGCGCGCGCCAGCGCCAATCTCGGGCTCAAGACGCACGTCACCTTTTCCGGCGCGCTGGCGTGGCACCTCATTTATCCGTGGCCGCAACGCCCGGCGGGGATGATCGCCGATGTATTCGCCGAACTCGCGCGGCGCTGGCGCCCGATCCTCGATGCGTTCGACGCGGCCGGGATCGACCTCGCCTATGAGCTGCATCCCGGCGAGGATCTGCATGACGGCGTGTCGTTCGAGCGTTTCCTCGCCGCGGTGAACCATCACCCGCGCGCGCACATCCTCTACGATCCCAGCCATTTCCTGCTGCAGCAGCTCGATTACCTCGCCTTCATCGACATCTATCACCCGCGCATCCGCGCTTTCCACGTCAAGGACGCCGAATTCCGGCCGACCGGCCGTGCCGGCGTCTATGGCGGCTATCAGGAGTGGATCGACCGGCCGGGCCGCTTCCGCTCGCTCGGCGACGGGCAGATCGATTTTCGCGCGATCTTCAGCAAGCTCGCGCAATATGATTTCGACGGCTGGGCGGTGCTCGAATGGGAATGCTGCCTGAAGCATCCCGAGGATGGCGCGCGCGAGGGCGCCGCCTTCATCCGCGATCGCATCATCCGCGTGACCGAGCGCGCGTTCGACGATTTCGCCGCCGCCACGCCCAACTGACCCGGTGCCATTCGGGGCGGCTGGCATCGCGGCACGATAACCGATAGGTCCGGGCGATGAGCCGTCGCACGACCATCAAGCAGGTGGCCCTTGAGGCAAATGTCTCGGTCGCGACCATTTCGCGCGCGCTGCAGAACCCCGAAGTCGTCGCACCGGCAACGCTCGAGCGTGTCCAGGCGGCGATCCAGAAGCTCGGTTATTTCCCCAATGCGCAGGCGCGCAATCTTCGCACCGAGCGCAGCTGGCTGATCATCGCGCTGGTCCCCGATATCGCCAACCCCTTCTTCTCCGAGGTCATCCGCGGGATCGAGCGCGTCGCGCACGCCAATGGCTATTCGGTGTTGCTCGGTGATACCGAATATGATCCCGACCGCGAGGAACGCTATGCCCAGCTCGTCGCGACGCGACAGGCCGACGGCATCGTCACCCTGCTCCCGCACACGCCGACGATCTGTCGTTCGGGCCGGCTGCCGATCGTCAATGCGTGCGAATATGTCACCGACAAGGCGATCACCTCGATCTATGTCGACAATGTCGGCGGCGCGCGCGCCATCACCGATTATCTGTTGCTGCTCGGTCATCGCGATATCGCGCTGATCAACGGCCGCGAAAGCCCGATCAGCAGCGATCGCGCGCGTGGCTACCGCGACGCGCTTGCCGCGCGCAACATCGCGCCGGACGAGCGGCTGATCGTCTCGGGCGATTTCGGCGCCGAATCCGGCGTGCGCGCGATCGAAACCCTGCTCGCCGGCGGAGCGCCGTTCAGCGCGGTCTTTTGCAGCAGCGACGAAATGGCATTGGGCGCGATCCGCGGTCTTCGCGCACGCGGCCTCCGCGTGCCGGAGGATGTGTCGGTCGCCGGGTTTGACGATATCCAGCTCGCGCGCTTCTTCGATCCCCCGCTGACGACGATCGCGCAGCCCAAGAGCGAATTGGGCGAAGAGGCGATGCGCATGCTGCTCGATCTGCTCAACGATCCCCTGACGCCGGTGCGCAAAAGAATGCTGCCGACCGAACTGGTGATCCGCGGATCGACCGGCGCGCCGCGCGAAACATAGTCCGTCAAGCAGGCGGAAGCCGCCGACACCGCCGCGAGCGAATGGCGGCTCAACCCCGCCCGTGCTTGCGCCGCGTCTCCCATCCTTTCTTCGCGGCGGCGGAACGGGCGGCAGCCGATTGGCTGCTTCCGCCGATATGGCCGCCGCGCCGCGCGCTTTCGTGATTCTCTTTCGTGCCGCGGCCCGATCCCGATTTCTTGCCGCCGCCGGTCTGCTTGTTGACCGTTGCCCAGGCGCGGCGTTCGGCCTCGGCGTGGCTGGTGCCACGATCCTCATAGCCTTGCTCGATGTGGTCGGCCTGCCGCTTCTGCTTGTCGGTATAGCTCGATTTGTCGCCGCGGGGCATCGATCCTCTCCTTTGCTCGCCGGCGTCAGATCGCCGGCACCTGATCCGCGCGGCTGTTGGCAGAGCTCTCCGCAAGA
>JAFKLV010000047.1 GCA_017304125.1 Sphingomonadales bacterium | reverse complement strand
CGCTGGGCGACAATGCCGGCGCGGTCGTGTCGTTCGAAAGCAGCCGCTTCGGCTACCCGCGCGGGGCGATCAACCCGCGCTGAACAGCGGCGCCAGCCGCGCGCGAATCCGCTCCAGAACCGTCGCCCCGCTCAGATCGGGCGCGAAGCTCTTGCCGGTGATCGTCTCGAACGCCTCGGCATAGACCGCCGCGGTGCCGGTGATCAGTTCCTGCGGGATCTCCGGGATCGGATCTTTATAGGGATCGCAGCGCGCCGCCACCCACGACCGCACGAAATCCTTGTCGAAACTGTCGGGCCGCTCGCCGGCCTCGAACTGCGCCTGATAGCTCGCCTGCCGCCAATAGCGGCTGCTGTCCGGCGTATGAATCTCGTCCGCCAGCACGATCGCGCCGTCGGGGGTGACGCCGAACTCATATTTGGTGTCGGCGAGGATCAGCCCGCGCGCCTCGGCCATCTGCTGCCCGCGCGCGAACAGCGCCAGCGCGGTCGCGCTCAGTTCGTCCCATTGCGCCGGGGTGAGCAATTCGCGCTCGAGGATTTCGGCGGGGGTCAGCGGCTCGTCATGCCCGCCGTCGAATTCCTTGCTGGTCGGGGTGATGATCGGCGCCTCCAGCCGCGCATTGTCGCGCAGGCCATCGGGCAACGTCATGCCGTACATCGTCCGCTGGCCCTTCTTGTAGAGCGTCAGGATCGAGGTGCCGGTGGTGCCCGCGAGATAGCCGCGCACCACGATCTCGACTGGCAAAATCTCGAGCCGGCGACAGATCAGGACGTTGGGGTCGGGATAGTCGATCACGTGATTGGCGCAGATGTCCGCGGTGTGCTCGAACCAGAAACGCGCGGTCTGGGTCAGCACCTCGCCCTTGAACGGGATCGCACACAGGATGCGATCGAACGCGCTCAGCCGGTCGCTGGCGATGATGATGCGGCGCCCGTCGGCCAGATCGTAATTGTCGCGCACCTTGCCGCGATAATGGTTCGGCAGCTCGGGGATCGTCGCATCGTTCAGCGTGCGCGAGGCGAAGGCGTTAAAATCGATCGACGACATTCACTGATTCTCCGGGCCGGGGGTTTGCCCTAGCCCGGTGTGGCGCCGTTGTCAGCGGGGCGTTGCCCCCCTTCCCGGATCAGCGCCGCAGCAGCGCCGCGCACGGCCCGACATTCGCCTTCGCGGGATCCGTCACCCTGGTGGCATTCCACGGGCTGCCCATGCGATCCTGATCGCGATACCAGAAGCCGTAAAGCTGATCCGGCCCGGCCACCAGCGTCGCCATGCCGACGCTCTTTTCCTTCGGCATATACCAGGCCAGCCGCATCACGCGGCCGACGATCATGCCTTCGAGCTGGCCGTCGCCATTATTGTAGCAGCCGTGGATGAGATGCCCGTCCTGCCGCAGCACGATCGGCCCATATTCGTGCGAATAATAGCCGGTGACATCGGCCACCGCCCCGGCATCCTTGGCATCGAGGCTGCCATAGACTTCGAATTCGGACAGGCGCACCGGCGCGCCGCCCTTCCAGCTATCGGCGACGGTGAGCTTGAGCCAGCGCGCCGCGACCGGCGCGGGCAATGTGAAGGCGGTGCGCTGATCGGCCTTGGCCTCGCCCTGGAACACTTTGGTCCACGGGCCACCGCGTGACTGCGTCGAGGCCCATAAGGAGAAATGCCGGACCGGCGATCCCGACGGGCTGTTCGATGCGCTGCCGTCCTCGCGCTGCACCGGGGCAAAGGTGGAATCGAGCGCAAAGCCCGTCACCTTCGCGCTGCCGGCGGTTTCGAAGAACAGGTCGTGCGGCAGCGAAATCTTGTCTTCCGAGGTCCAGCCATAGGCCTGACTGCCGTCGATCAGGTTGATCGTGTAATTCGACCAATGCCGCTTCAATTCGTCGCCGTCGGGATAAGCGATCCCGCCGCGCGAGATATGAAGAATATTCGCCGGTTCGGGCTTTGCCGCATCGGGCGCCTTTTCGGTATCTTTCACCGAGCAGCCAGCAATGGCGAGCGCCGCCCCCGCCAGGATCAATATACGCATCGCATCGCCCCCTTTTGGCATTGCGGCAATATCTGGCGCGACCAGCTATCACCGGCAAATAGTGCTTCGGGCCGGCGATATATTCTTCTTCATATAGTAATCGCGGCCACATCGCTGACGGCAGAAATCGATTGGCTGCTGCGCAGGTTGCGGGCACAATCGGTCGATGGACGCGCGCTTCAATCCGAAAGCCGCAACGGACCGCGACATATGCGCAGATTGACGCTGATCTGCGCCGCGACCGCGCTGATCGCCGGGGGTGCGATCGCGCAAGCGCCGGCTCCCGATCCGGCGCAGGGGCAAAACAGCCGCGATGGCCGGCACGATTTCGATTGGGAAATCGGCAGCTGGAACACGCAGCTTCGCCTGCTCCGCAATCCGCTTTCGGGCGCCGCGCCGGACTGGGCCGATTATCAGGGAACGAGCGAGGTGCGCCCGATCCTCGACGGCCGGTTCAACCTCGTCGAACTGTCGGTGGCGGGCGCTGGCGGACGGATCGAAGGCGCGGCGCTCCGGCTCTATGATCCGCGCTCGCGGCAATGGAGCCTCAATTACGCCAATGTCAGCAGCGGCACGCTGACGACGCCGGTCTACGGCAGTTTCGACGGCCATGGCCGCGGTTCATTCTATGCGCATGACACGCTCGACGGACGCGCGATCCTCGTGCGCTTCATCATCACCGTCACGTCGCCGCGGGAGGCCCGTTTCGAACAGGCCTATTCCGCGGACAACGGGCGGAGCTGGGAAACCAACTGGATCGCAGTCGACACGCGTCGCTGAAGCGCCCGATCAGTAACGGGCGGCGACGCGCGCGAAGAAGCTCCGCCCCGGCTCGGGGAAGCCCGCCGCAAGCTGGTAATTCTGATCGAGCAGGTTGCGCGCACCCACCCCGATTGTCAGGCGGCGCGAGACATCCCAATCGGCGGCAAGCCCGACGTCGACATAATTGCCGGTGCGGAAATAGGCGGTGCCCGCGGTGTTCACCGTCCAGCGATCGGACGCGATATCGGCGCTCGGACGCACATGCACCGCCGGGACCGGCGACCAATCGGCATAGATGAACGCCTTGTGCGTCGGCACGTCGGTCGGGCGGAAGATCGGCACGCCGGGATCGCGCAGGTCGCGATGCGTGTAGGTGTAATTACCCCCGATCGCGAGGCTGGGGAGCAGTTGCGCGGTCAGCGACAATTCGGCGCCATAATAATTGCCGTGGCCGAGGTTAAAGCTCTTGGTCACCGCGTTCGGCGTGCAGACCCCCGCGAGGGTGCAGCTCGTATAGATGAACGGTTCGGAGACGATCACGTCGGTGAGGTGCGAATAGAAGACCGCGCCCTCGGCACGCCAGATGCCGAAGCGGTGCGATCCGCCGATCTCGTAATTCACCGCGCGCTCGGGGCGCAGATTGGCGTTGGACACCGCGCCGCCGAAGCGCGAGCTGAACCGCTCGAACAGGGTCGGGAAGCGCGTGCGATCGGAAATGCTGGCGTGGAGTTCGGTCGTTTCCGACGGCTTCCATGACAGCCGCCCCTGCCCGTTCAGCGCCGAATGATTGACCAGCGGATAATAGACGAAGGCGTTATTGGCATAATCTTCCGCGCGACGCAGATCTTTCCAATCATAGCTGATGCCCGCGGTAAAGGTCAGCTGGGGCGTCAGCTCGGCGACATTCTGCAGCGCGATGCTATAGCCGTCCTCGATCGAGGTCTGCGGCGGCTCGAACGCGCCGCTCGGGAAGCTCTGCTGGAATTCGACATGCTTGTCGCGGCGGTAGAAAGCCGCGAGGCTCAGCGTGTCGCCGGGCAGCGGGCGCAGATCGAGCTGCGCCGATCCGCCCCACGCCTTGTCGTGATAGAAGCTGTTGAACGCGCGCGGCTTGGTCTGCGTGCTGTTCGAGGCGTCGTCCCACGCGCTGAGCAGATTGTCGAACTGATTGTAGAAAACCCTGGTCTTGAGCGTCGCCATTTCCCCCAAGGCCGTGGTCGAGAGGAAGTAGACGCTGGAGACGTCCCAATAGGGCCAGGTCCAGTTGCGCTGGATATTGACCGGATCGGTGGTGCTGAGCGGGGCGAGCTTCATCCCGCTCTGCTTGGTATAGCTGATCGAATATTCGTCGGTGCTATTGGGGGTGAACCCGGCCTTGAGGTTTACGCGCCAGTCGCGCGCCATCGAAAGGCCGCGGCGCCCGCCATCCTCGCTTGGCGTCGGCACGAAGCCGCCGGCGAGATCCCAGTGATCGGTGTAATTGCGCGCGTAGCTGGCCTGCGCGTAATATTTATCCTGCCGCGTCCCGATCAGCCCGGCGACATTATAGCCGGCATATTCGACCTCGCGGCCGAGGTTGAGCGTCGCCTGCACCTGCGCCTCGATCGGCTGGGTCGGCTTGCGCGTCACGAGGTTGATCGCGCCGCCCATCCCGTCCGGCCCGTCGAGCACCGAGGCATAGCCCTTGGCGACCTGTATCTCGGCGATATCACTGGTGAGGAAGCGGCCGTAATCGAGCCGGTTGTCGGCGGGGAGGAATACGCGCACGCCGTCGATCGACAGCGGCGCCTGAAAGCGGTTGAACCCGCGCACCAGGATCAGCCGCTCGTTGCGCGATCCGCCGGTGTTGGACGAATTGACCCCGGGGATGAGGTTCACCGCATCGTCGAGCCGCTGCCGGTCGAACGCGAAGATCGCATCGGACGACAAGGTATCGCCGCCGATCGCCACGCCCTCCACCTTGGGCGCAGTGACGACGATCTGGCCGAGACCGAACGTCGCGTCATTGTCCTGCGTCTGGGTCTGGGTCTGGGTCTGCGCCAGCACGGGCGACGCGATGGCGATTGCGCTCGACACCAGCAGCCCGGCCACAATCGTTCGCATCGCATTCCCCCCTCATCGGTTCGCCGGCGCGCATAGACCGCGATCCCAGCTCTGTATATAGCAAGATATAGAGATCGGATTTGACAGGGGGCAAAGATGAATCGGCAGCGAGCGCACAGAATATTGTTAGTTGTATTTGCGATGATCGCCGCGCCCGCGGCACTAGCGCAAACCGCGGGCGAGACGCCCGCCGCCTGCCCGGCCGATGCGAAACCCGCCCTGCCCGCCGCGCTGGCAGGCTGGGCCACCCCCGCGCCGCTTGCTGCTGCAGCCGACCCGGCCGGGCTGGCGCGCGCCGCGCTGGTGCCCGGCAAGGCGGCGACGGTGACGCTGCTGCCGACCCGCTCGGTCCATTATCCGCTCCAGCCGGAAAAGCCCGGCGGCAGCGTGAGCCACGGCGGGCTGCTCGCCTTCACGATCACCCGCGCCGGCAGCTATCGCGTCGCGCTCGGCTCGGGCGCGTGGATCGATGTGGTGCGTGACGGCAAGGCGCTGGTATCGACCGCGCACGGCCACGGGCCGGCCTGTTCGACGATCCGCAAGATGGTCGATTTCTCGCTTGAGCCGGGCGATTATGTGCTGCAGGTCTCGGCCAATGCGGCGGCCGAACTGCCGGTGCTGATCGCGCCCTTGCCCTGATCCTGCCGTGCCGCTTCGCCTCTTCCTGACCGCCACGGCGCTCGCCGCGAGCGCGATCGCCGTGGCGGCGACGCGCGACGATGCGGTGGCCGCGGCGAAGGTCGAGCTGGGCCGGCGGCTGTTCTACGACGCCGATCTGTCGGTCGACGGGACGATGGCCTGCGCCACCTGCCACGAGCAGCGCCGCGGATTTACCGACGGCAATGCGACCCACCCCGGCGTCACCGGCGAGGCCGGGCGGCGCAACGTGCCCGGGCTGGCCAATGTCGCCGCGCGCAATGCGCTGACCTGGGGCGATCCGCGCATCCGCACGCTGGAGGCGCAGGCCGCAGTCCCGCTGTTCGGCGAGCATCCGGTCGAAATGGGCATGAAGCGGCATGAGGCGGAGATCGGCAAAAGGCTCGGCGGCGATGCCTGTTATCGCGCGCAATTCCGCGCCGCCTTTCCCGAAAGCGGCGCGATCGATACCGCGCATGTCGTCACCGCGCTCGCCGCCTTCCAGCGCACGATGATCTCGCGCGGCGCGGCTTATGATCGTTATCGCGCCGGGCAGCAGGACGCCTTGTCCGCGCCGCAACGTGCCGGGCTACGCGCCTTCGCGACGCACGGCTGCGCCGCCTGCCATTCGGGCGCGGATCTGACCGACGATCGCTTCCACGCCATCGCCCCGCCGGTCGCCGGCGCGCGCGATCGCGGGCTGGCCGAAGTCACCGGGCGCGCGGTGGACAATGGCCGGTTCAAGACCCCCGCGCTGCGCAATGTCGCGGTCTCGGCGCCCTATCTCCACGACGGCAGCGCCGCGACGCTCGGCGATGCGATCCGTCGCCACGATGCCGCGCGCGGGCTGGACGATGCGACGATCGCCGCGCTGACCGATTTTCTGACCGGGCTTACCGACGCCGCTTTCCTGCGCGATCCGCGCCTGTCGCTTCCGCCGCCGGGCTGTCCGCGCCCGCTTTCGCCGGCAGCGGCGCGGGACGCAGATCGCGCAGCAGCACGGCGAGGCTAGCCGCCGCATCCGCGGCAAGCCGCGCTTCCGTCGCGCGATAGTGTGCAAGGACGCTTTCGCCGAACGGCGTCACCCGCGCGCCGCGCTCGCGCCCGCCGCCGTGGAGCGTTTCGACCAGCCGCTCGGCCCAGCAGCGGTTCATCATATCGACCAATTGCCACGTCCGCCGATAGCTGATGCCAAGCGCCCGCCCGGCGCCCGAGATCGACCCTTCGCGCGCGATCGTCTCGAGCAGATCCGCCTTGCCCGGCCCGAAGGCGATCTCGCCGCCGCACAGCAACTGCACTTTCACTTTGAATGGTTTAGGCTGTTCCACGTCACACCGGCCCGTTGAGTGCCGGCAATGTTGAAGCGGCGCATCCGGTTTGTCGAGCAACCCGCTATCGCGCCAGCAGGAAATCGAGCGCGACACTCTCGAAGCGATCCTTGCACTCGATCATCGCCCAATGCCCGCAATTCGGAAAGACGTGCAATTCGGCATGCGGCACCAGCCGCATCGGCAGCAGCGCACCGTCCAGCGGGCTGACCTTATCGTCCCGTCCCCAGGCGATCAGCGTCGGCGCAATGATGCGCGCGAGATAGTCGATCCGTTGCGCCGCATCGGGGCCGCGGATCGCCTTGGCGATGAACTGGAGCGCATCGCGCGTGTACATCTTGCGGCTGCTCGCCATCGTCACCGGATCGAGCGCCGCTTTGTAGCGCATATCGATCAGTTCATCGGTGATGATCCTTGTGTCGAACACCATCGAATGCAGCCAGGCGACGAGATTCTCGCGCGTCGGCTGTTCGATGAAGTCGACCAGCCGCGTCAGCCCCTCATTGGGAAAAGTGGAAGTGATGTTGAAGCCGATCCCGCCGATCGTGACATAACGCAGCACCCGCTCCGGGTGCGCGGCGGCGAGGTGGCCGCCGACGATGCCGCCATAGCTGTTGCCGATGATATGCGCGCGATCGATCCCCAGCCCGTCGAGCAGCGCCAGCACCGCCTCACGCGCCACGCCGACCGGATCGCCCTCGCGCGCGTCGCTTCCCCCATAGCCCGGCGCATCAAGGATGATCGTGCGGAAATGCTGCGAGAATAATGCGAGATTGCCCGAAAAATTGGCCCAGCCGGTCACGCCGGGGCCTGAGCCGTGGAGCAACAGCAAGGCGGGCCCCGATCCCGCCTCATGATAGTGCAATCGGCCCTTGTCGCTATCGAGGAAGCGGCTCGTCGCTTCGAAGCTGAGATCGGTCATGCGCTGCTCCTGCTGTCCGGCGAAAGAAGGACGATCTACGCGCCAACGTCAATGCAAATTGGCATATAACTTATGCGCCATTGACTATTTGCGTATCAGTTGGCAGCGATTTTCGCGAAATCGATTATCCGACTGGCGAGGACAACACATGCTCGATCCGCATATCGAAGGCCTGATGCGGGCCATGGCCGAAAGCGGTTTCAGCCTGCCGGACCCGTTCGAGGCCGGGGCGATGCGCATGATGCTCGATGCCCCGCTCCCCACGCCGCCGGTCGAGATCGCCGAAGTGCGCGACGTGACGATCGCCACCCCGGCGCGCGCGCTACGCGGGCGGCTCTATCGCCCCGTCGAGGGGCGCCTGCCGCTGGCCGTGCTGTTCCACGGCGGCGGCTGGGTGCATGGCACGCTCGACACGCACGACCGGCTGGCGCGCGGATTGGCGCGCGATGCCGATTGCGCAGTGCTGTCGGTCGATTACCGGCTGGCGCCCGAACATCCCTTCCCGGCGGCGATCGACGATGCGCTGGCGGCGGTGCGCTGGGCGCGCGCCAATGCCGATGCGCTCGGCGTCGACGCTACGCATTATGCGGTGACCGGGGACAGCGCCGGGGGCAATCTGGCGGCCGCGGTGGCGCAGATCCTGGCCGGCACCGACGAAGCCCCGGCGCATCAACTGCTCTTCTATCCGGTGCTCGACGGGCGTTGCGCGACCGCATCCTTTGCGGTCGAGGCCCCCGGCTTCCTCTCGCCGGCGCAGATGCGCTGGTATTGGGATCAATATGCGCCCGGCGACGCGCGGCTCGATCCGCGCGCCTCGCCGGCGCTGACGCCTGTTGCCGCTTCGCTCGCCCCGGCCACGATCGTCGTCGCGGGCAACGATCCGCTGCATGATGAAGGCGTGGCCTATGCCGCGGCGCTG
>JAFKLV010000046.1 GCA_017304125.1 Sphingomonadales bacterium | reverse complement strand
GTGAAGATCTGCCCGCGGTTCATCCCGCGCGCGTGCCCGGCCCATGGGCTGTCGGTGGCATAGAGCAGCCAGTCGTCGGCGCGGAAATCCTCGTGCAGCCACACCGCATGATCGAGGCTGGCGCTCTGGAAACCGGGCGTCGTCCAGTTGACGCCGTGCGGCAGCATGCAGGTGCCGAGCAGTGACATGTCCGACGCATAGGACAGGATCGCGCGGTGGATCGCGGGATCGTCCCCCACCGGCGCGACGATGCGGAACCAGCTATGCTGGATCGGCGCGGTCGGCGTGGGGTTGAACCATTTGCGCGGATAGACCGGGCGGATCTCGATCGGGCGCGGGCGGGTCAGCGCGCGGCGAAAGCGCTCGTCGACATGCAGGCTTTCGCGCGCGCGGATCGCCGCTTCGCTTTCCAGTTCCTCGGGCGCGGGAACGTCGGGCATCCGGTCCTGGTGGTGGAAGCCGCCCTCGGGCACCTGGAACGACGCCGCCATGTTGAGGATCGGCGCGCCGCGCTGCATCGCTATGACGCGGCGGGTGGCGAAGCTGCGCCCCTCGAAATCGCGCACCACGCGGAAGATGATCGGATAATTCTCGTCGCCGGCGCGCATGAAATAGGCGTGGAGCGAATGCGCGACCTTGGGCGCATCGGTCGAGCGTTGCGCGGCCTGCAGCGCCTGCGCGATCACCTGCCCGCCGAACACCCGGCCGACCCCGTCGCGCTGGCGCCGGCCGCGATACAGATCGGTGTCGATTTCCTCCACGTCGAGCAGGTCGACCAATTCGGCGGCGAGTTCGGCCGGGGTAGGAATGGGGGCATCTGACACGGCGATCGGCTCCTTTTGGGCTGGGACGTCACCCCGGCCTAGTGCCGGGGTCCACTGCGCCTCCAGCCTTATCGCAAGAAGCTCTTATTCCGCCTTTGCCTCCCGGTGGACCCCGGCACAAGGCCGGGGTGACGGGAAAGGGGGGTCAATAACCCGCGGCGCGGGCCAGCGGGTCGGCGTGGAAATTGGCGTCGCCGAACATTTCGGCCAGCACGCGCTGGCGCTTCATGTAGAAGCCGATGTCATATTCGTCGGTCATGCCGATCCCGCCGTGCATCTGCACGCCTTCCTGCACGCTCAGCATCGTCGCGAGGCCGGTCATCGCCTTGGCGACCGAGACGGCGGCATCGGCCTTGTCATCGCCCGCATCGAGCAATTGCTGCGCCTTGAGCACCGCGGCGCGCGCCACTTCCATCTCGCTATAGAGATGCGCGGCGCGATGCTGGAGCGCCTGAAAGCTGCCGATCAGCGTGCCGAACTGCTTGCGTTCCTTGAGGTAATTGACGGTCATATCCATCGCGCCGCCGCCGACGCCGAGCATCTCGGCCGCCGCGCCGGTGCGCCCGGCGCGGAGCAGCCGGCCGAGCGGCCCGCGCCCGGCATCGACTTCGCCGATCACCGCATCGGCATCGATCTCGACCCCGTCGAACTCGAGCCGCGCGGCAAGGCTCGCATCCGCCAGCCGTTCGGGGGTGACGGTGAGCCTGGCGGCGTCCTTCGGCACCGCGAACAGCGTGACGCCGGCCTCGTCATCGGGCGCGCCCGCGGTGCGCGCGGCGACGATCAGCAGATCGGCGACATGGCCGTGGGTGACGAACTGTTTCTTGCCGGTGAGGCGGAAGCCATTGCCGGCGCGCTCGGCCTTGAGCCCGACGGCGGTGCGATGCTTGGCGCCCTCGTCGATCGCCAGCGCGGCGACCGTCTCGCCGGCGAGGATGCCGGGATAATAGCGCGCGGCGTGGTTGGTGCCCTTGAGCGCCTCGACCGCTGCGACCGCGGTGGCGAGGAACGGGGAGGGGGAGAGGTTGCGCCCGATCTCCTCCAGCACCACGCCGGCCTCGACATGGCCGAGCCCGAGCCCACCATGATCCTCACCGATCAGGATGCCGGTGAAGCCCATGTCGGCGAATTGCTTCCACAGATCGCGGCTGAACCCGGTCGCGTCATTGTCGTCGCGCAGCTTGCGCATATGGCCGACGGGGGCGTGTTCGGCGACGAAGTCCTTCGCCGTGTCGCGCAGCATCGTCTGCTCGTCATTCAGGAAAAGCGGCATTTTCTTTTACTCCGTCATCCCGTCTCCCCATCCGTCATCCCCGCGAAGGCGGGGATCCATTGACGCTGGCGGTGCGATTCTTTCGCTGAGGCCTGCGTGAATGGATTCCTGCCTTCGCGGGAATGACGGGGAGGGCGAACGGGTCATATCGCGTGAAGGTCGATTTGCGCGTCACGCGCCCGGCAGGTTGAGGATGCGCTTGGCGATGATGTTGAGCTGCACTTCGGAGGTGCCGCCCTCGATCGAATTGGCCTTGGTGCGCAGCCAGCCGCGCACTTCGCGGCCGTGTTCGGTGGCCTCACTTTCCCATTCGAGCTGGTCGGAGCCGCCCGCGGCCATCATCAGCTCGTAGCGCGCCTTGTTCAGCTCGGTGCCGTAATATTTCATCATCGAGGGCTGGGCAGGGTGCGCCTGACCTGCCTTCAATTCGTCGATGAACCGCTCGGACTGCGCCGCGAACGCCTTCGCGCGCACCTCGAACAAGGCGATCTGCCCGCGCAGCAGCGGATCGGCGAGCCGCCCGTCGTCGTCGAGCCCGATCGTCTGCTTGGCGCCCTCGATCAGCGGGTTCTTGCCGCCGCCGCCGAGCCCCATGCCCGAGATCATCTCGCGCTCGTGGCCGAGCAGATATTTGGCGACGTCCCAGCCCTTGTTGAGCTCGCCGACCAGATTTTCCTTGGGCACCGTCACATTGTCGAAGAAGGTTTCGCAGAAGGGCGAATAGCCGGAGATCAGCAGGATCGGCTTGGTCGACACGCCGGGGGTCTGCATGTCGAACAGCACGAAGCTGATGCCGTTGTGCTTGTTGGTCGGATCGGTGCGGACGAGGCAGAAGATCCAGTCGGCCTTATTGGCATAGCTGGTCCAGATCTTCTGGCCGTTGACCAGGAAGTGATCGCCCTTGTCCTCCGCCTTGGTGGCGAGGCTGGCGAGATCGGAGCCGGCATTGGGCTCCGAATAGCCCTGGCACCAGCGGATTTCGCCGCGCACGATCTTGGGCAGATGCTCCTTCTTCTGCGCCTCGTTGCCATATTTCAGCAGCGCCGGCCCGAGCATCGAAATGCCGAACGACGACAAGGGATTGCGGCAGCGCAGCCGGGCCATTTCCTCGCGCAGCACCTTGGTTTCCGCCGCCGACAGGCCGCCGCCGCCATAGTCCTTGGGCCAATCGGGCACCGTCCAGCCGCGCGCACCCATCCGGTCCATCCACAATTTTTGCGCCGGGGTCATCTCGCTCTGGTCGCGGCCGCCCCACACGGCGTCCTTTTCGGTGCGCACCGGCTCGCGCATCTCCGGCGGGCAATTGGCTTCGAGCCACGCGCGCGTCTCGGCGCGGAATTGTTCGAGGTCGCTCATCACTTGCTCCATATGAGATTGTGCGCCGCACGCGCGGCGGCGATCGAGAGATGATCCTGATAGCGGTCGGTGATCACCTGCACGCCGATCGGCAGCCCGTGCATGCCGGTCGCGACCGGCACGCTGGTCGCGGGCAGCATCGGGAAGGTGGCGAGCCCCGGCCACGCGAATTGCGCGCCGAACGAGGTATCTTCGCCGTCGATCTCGAGCCGGCGCTGCCCCAGCGGGGTATCGTCGTGCGGGAAGGCGGTGGTGGCGAACATCGGCGCGATCACCGCGTCATAATCGCCGAACAGAGTGGCCCATTGCCGCATGTTGCGCGCCTGATGATCGCCGAGGTCGAACCATTCGGCGAGCGTCGGCACCGCGCGATCGCCCATCGCCGCGCCGCGCGTCATCGCGATGTTGAGCATGTGCATATAATGGCGATGCTGCTGCGCGAGATCGGGCAGCAGATCGCTGCGATGATCGACCTTCGCCCCGGTATCGGCAAAGGCATCCCCCAGCACCTGCAGCGCCGCGCGCATCTCGGCCGAGAGGGTCGCCTCCGGGTGATCGGCGAGGATCAGGATGCGCCACGCATCGGGCTTGCGCGGCGCCGCGCGGGCGACCGGATGATCGGCGAGGATATCGAGCGCCGCGACGAGATCGTCCGCATCGCGCGCCATCGGCCCGCACACGCCGAGCGCGACCCGCGCACCGTCGGTCCCCGGAAAATGATGCCCGGTGGAGGACATCAGATCGAAGGTCGGCTTGAGCCCCCATACGCCGTTGAACGCCGCCGGAGTGCGGATCGAGCCGCCGATGTCCGATCCGATCTCCAGCGGCACCATCCCGCTCGCCAGCGCGACCGCCGCGCCGCCCGACGCGCCGCCGGCCGAGCGGGCCTGATCGTGCGGGTTGAGCGTGCGGCCGTAGATCGGGTTGTTCGATTGCAGGTCGGCGAGGCCGACCGGAATATTGGTCTTGCCGAGGATGATCGCGCCGGCCGCCTTGAGGCGTTTGACCAGCACCGCATCGTCCTGCGCGGTGAAATTGCGTTGCGCCTCGAAGCCCCAGGTCGTTTTGAGCCCGGCGACGTCGTAGCTTTCCTTCACCGTCATCGGCACGCCGAGCAACGGCGCGTCGAAGCCGTGCTTGATGCGCTGGTCGAGCGCGGCGGCGGCGGCGCGCGCGCGATCGAAATCGCGCACCACGACGGCGTTGAGCGTGGCGTCACGCGCTTCGATCCGGGCGATCGCCGCCTCGGTTTCGAGCAGGGCGCTGGTCTGGCCGGCGCGGACGGCGGCGGCGGTTTGCAGGGCGGAGCGTTCGGTCATTCGGGGGAACTCCAGGCCGCTGTCATCCCCGCGCGCGCGCGGGGATGACATGATTGTCGATTACTTGAGCTGGCCGCCGCTCTCGGCCGCCGCCTTCAGGCTCTCGGCGACCTTGAAGCCGTATGTCTCCAGCGCGGCGACGACTTTCTTGAGGCCCTCGGTCTGCGCCCAGAACATCGGGCCGCCGCGATAGACCGGCCAGCCATAGCCATAGATCCACACCACATCGATGTCGGAGGCACGCTGCGCCTTGCCTTCCTCGAGGATCAGCGCGCCTTCGTTGACCATCGTGTAGAGCGTGCGGGCGACGATCTCCTCATCGCTGATCTCACGCTTCGGCAGGTTCGATTTCTGGCGAAATTCCTCGATGATCTCGGCGACCCGCGGCGAGGGGGTGGGGTTCCGCTTCTCGTCATAATCGTAGAAGCCGGCCTGCTTCTTCTGCCCCCAGCGGCCCTCGGCGCAGAGGGCGTCGCGGATCGTTTCGATCCGGTTGGGATCGCGATGCCAGCCGATATCGACCCCGGCGAGGTCGGACATCTGGAACGGCCCCATTGGCATGCCGAAATCGACATGTACCTTGTCGATCTGCTGCGGGGTGGCGCCTTCCATCAGCAGCTTATTGGCTTCCTGCTGGCGCGGGGCGAGCATGCGATTGCCGATGAAGCCGTGGCACACGCCCGCGACTACCGCGACCTTGCGGATCTTCTTGGCGACCGCCATCACCGTCGCCAGCACGTCCTTGGCGGTCTTGTCGCCGCGCACCACTTCGAGCAGCTTCATGACATTGGCGGGCGAGAAGAAGTGCATCCCCAGCACGTCTTGCGGCCGGCTGGTCGCCGCGGCGATCTCGTTGACGTCGAGATAGGAGGTGTTGGAGGCGAGGATCGCACCCGGCTTGGCGATTGTGTCGAGCCGGCCGAAGATCTCCTTCTTCACATCCATATTCTCATAGACCGCCTCGATGATCAGGTCGCAGTCCTTGAGCGCGTCGAAATCGAGCGTCGGGGTCAGCAGCCCCATCGCCTTTTCCGGCGCATCGGGCTTGATCCGGCCCTTGGCGGCGGAGGCCTCGTAATTCTTGCGCACCACCCCGGTGCCGCGATCGAGCGCTTCCTGGTTCATCTCGACGATCGTCACCGGAATGCCGGCCGACAGGAAGTTCATGCTGATCCCGCCGCCCATCGTGCCGGCGCCGATCACGCCGACGCGGTTGATCGGGCGCAGCTTGGTATCCGCCGGCACGTCGTCGATCTTGGCGGCCTGACGCTCGGCGAAGAAGATGTGGCGCTGCGCGGCGGACTGGACGCCCATCATCAGCTTCATGAATTCGGTGCGCTCGAACGCCATCCCCTCGTCGAAGGGGAGTTCGGTCGCCGCCTCGGCGCAGCGGATGTTCGCCTCGGGCGCGTCGAAGCCGCGGAACTTCTTGGCATTGGCCTTGCGGAATTCGGCGACCGCTTCGGCATCGGCCTTGGCGTCCTTGTCGCGGATGCGCGGGATCGGGCGCTTGGCGGCAACCTCACGCGCGAAGGCGATCGCGTCCGCCGCGAGGCTGTCCTCGCCGACCACGCGGTCGATCAGCCCCAGCTCGGCGGCCTTCTTCGCCGGCACCGGATCGCCGATCGCCAGCATCGGCAGCGCCGCTTTCATCCCGATCAGGCGCGGCAGCCGCTGCGTCCCGCCGGCACCCGGCAGCAGGCCGAGCTTCACCTCGGGCGTGCCGATCACCGCAGAGGGCACCGCGACACGATAATGGCAGGCGAGCGCCGTCTCGCACCCGCCGCCCAGCGCGGTGCCGTGGATCGCGGCGACCACCGGCTTGGGCGAGGCGTCGATCATGTCGATCACCTCATGCAGCGAGGCGCCCATCGGCGGCTTGCCGAATTCGGTGATGTCCGCGCCGGCGAAGAAGGTGCGCCCGTCGCAGCGCAGCACCATCGCGGTGATCGAGGCATCGGCGATGCCCTCCTTCACGCCCGCTTCCAGCCCGTCGCGCACCGCCGCGCCGAGCGCGTTGACCGGCGGCGAATCGGAGATGATGACGAGCACGTCGCCGTGGCGTTCGGTGCGGACAGGGGAGGTCATAGCTTCAATCTCCAATTGATTCGGTCAGGATGCGCGGAACCGGTCAGGTCAGCGCGGAATAGATCATCGTCTTCAGCTCGCGACGGATCGGATAGAGCATCGAGGGCGATAGCTGGGTCATGAATACCATCGACAGCCGCTCGACGGGATCGATGAAAAACGCGGTCGAAAACATCCCGCCCCAATAATATTCGCCGACCGACCCCGGCATCATCGAGCGCGCGACATCGATCGTCACCGCAAAGCCGAGCCCGAAGCCGGTGCCGGCATTCTGCGTCTCGCTGAACAGCGAGGTGGACATGGCGGCGAGGTCCGCATTGCCCGGCAGATGGTTCATCGTCATCAGCTCGATCGTCTTGCGACCGACGATGCGCGTCCCGCCCAGTTCGCCGCCGTTGAGGCACATCTGGCAGAAACGGTTGTAATCATGCGCGCTGGACACCAGCCCGCCACCGCCCGAGACAAAGGTGAACGGCGTCGACCACATGCTGTCGCTCGCCCGATCGAACATCTGGCGGCCCTTGCCCTCCACGACCGTGTAGCAATCGACCAGCCGGTCGAGCTTGTCGGCGGGGACGGTGAAGAACGTGTCGTTCATCCCCAGCGGGGTGAAGATGCGCTCGGCGAAGAAACGCTCCAGCTTCATCCCCGAGACGCGCTCGACCACTAGCCCGAGCACATCGGTCGACACCGAATAATTCCAGCGCGTGCCGGGGGAGAATTCGAGCGGCAGCTTGCCCAAAGCGGCGATGAAGCCGTCGAGATCATAATGGCCGTGCCAATTCTCCAGCTTGAGCGCGCGATGCGCCGCATCGATGTTCGAGCGGTTCTGGAACGAATAAGTGAAGCCCGCGGTGTGGCGCAGCAGATCGACCATCCGCATCGGCTCGGCGCATGGCTTGGTCATGAACGGCACGCCCGCGCCGCCGCCGTCATAGACGCCGACGCCCTTCAGCTCGGGCAGGACGTGGTGGACCGGGGTGTCGAGCGCGACCTTCGCTTCCTCGACCAATATCATGAACGCCAGCGAGGTGATCGGCTTGGTCATCGAGGCGATGCGGAACAGCGAGCCTTCGTCGATCGCCTTTTTCTTGCCCTCGCGCGCGGCGCCCTGCGACGAGAAATGCACCACCTCGCCATCGCGCGCGATCAGCAATTGCGCGTGCGGGAAGCGGCCCGAATCGACGTAGCGCTCCTTGAGGAGCCGATCGATCGCGCCCAGCCTGCTGGAGTCGAACCCATGCTTTTCCGGCTTGGCGATCTTCATGTCCGCTCCATACCCCTGCTTCAAATCTTCTCCATGCCCTATCGCTTGAGTGATAGGAAAATCAATCCTAACCTCAGCGTCGACAAACCCATTTTTCGAGTTGGAGAGATTCGCCGTGGATAATCAGCCGTCGGCCCGCCCGTGGCCAGCCCTCTCTTTGCCCGAGGTGAATGCGATCCTTACCGCGCCCGGCGCGCGGTTCGAGATGGAGACGGTGGAGATTCGCGGCGTGCCGACGCGGGTGTGGAAGAACACCCCGCCGCATATGGCCGCGCTGGTCAATTTCTCGCGCAGCCACGGCGATGCGCTGGCGACGATCTATGAGGATGAGCGGGTTAGCTATGAGGCGCAGTTCCGCGCGATCGCCGCGCTCGCCACGGATCTCGGCGCGCACGGCGTCGCCAAGGGCGATCGCGTGGCGATCACGATGCGCAACCTGCCCGAATGGATCGTGGCGTTTTTCGCGATCGCCTCGATCGGCGCGATCGCAGTGCCGCTCAATGCGTGGTGGACCGGCGACGAGCTCGCCTACGGCCTGAGCGATTCGGGGGCGAAAGTGCTGATCAGCGATGACGAGCGCTGGGCGCGAATCGCTGCGCAC
>JAFKLV010000045.1 GCA_017304125.1 Sphingomonadales bacterium | reverse complement strand
CCCGAATTGCCGCGCTCCACCGTGCCGTCGAGCTGTTCCATCAGCGTCTGCTGGCCGTCGCAGATGCCGAACAGCGGCAGCCCCGATTCGAGGATTTCCTGCGGGATGCGCGGGCTGCCCTCATCGAGCACCGAGGCCGGGCCGCCCGAGAGAATCACCCCCGCGGGCTTCATCCGCGCGAAAGCGGCGGCGGCGGACTGGAACGGCGCGATCTCGCTATAAACCCCGGCTTCTCGCACGCGGCGCGCGATCAGCTGGGTCACCTGGCTGCCGAAATCGACGATGAGAATGCTGTCGGGATGTTCCATCGGCAGCGCATGGCAGATGATCGCCACAAACGAAAGGGGCCGCTTCCCGGTGTGGGAAGCGGCCCCTGTCTGATTGGGTCGCCGAGGGGGCTTATGCCGCCACGTCGAAATCCTCGTCGGTCATCACCGGGCCCGAATCCTGGCCCTTGGCCGAAACGTCGCGGTCGACGAACTCGATCACGGCCATCGGCGAGGCGTCCGACGCGCGGATGCCGGCCTTGATGATGCGGGTGTAGCCGCCGTTACGGCCGGCATAGCGCGCCGCGAGCACGTCGAACAGCTTCACCAGCTGCGCGTCGTCGAGCAGACGGGCGTGCGCCAGACGACGGTTCGACAGGCCACCCTTCTTGCCCAGCGTCACCAGCTTCTCGATGTACGGGCGAAGTTCCTTCGCCTTGGTGAGCGTGGTGGTGATCTGCTCGTGCTTGATCAGCGCGGCCGACATGTTGCGGAACAGCGCGGCGCGATGGGCCGAAGTACGCTGCAGCTTACGGCCGCCAACCTTATGACGCATGGTATCTTCCTTCTCGTTCGTTCGGGGGCCGTGTCAGGTACCCCGGACCAGGTGGAGGCGTTGGTCCACCCTAGTTACGCCGCCTCAGATGCCTGAGGCCCTGTTCCTTCGCAGGGGCCGGCGCGGCAAAGCCGCGCCGTCGTTTGTCGTTGTAGACAGGCCGGCCATCGTGCGGCCGGCCGATATCTTCAGCCGCTGTAATACATATCGTATTCCACCGGGCTGGGGGTCATCTCCCAGCGCGCAACTTCCTCGTACTTCAGCTCGATGTACGCCTCGATCTGATCCTTCGAGAACACGTCGCCCTTGAGCAGGAAGTCGTGGTCCGCCGAGAGCTGCTCGAGCGCTTCGCGCAGCGAGGCGCAGACGGTCGGGACATTGGCCAGTTCCGCCGGCGGCAGATCATAGAGGTTCTTGTCCATCGCCTCGCCCGGATGGATCTTGTTCTGGATGCCATCCAGCCCGGCCATCAGCAGCGCGGCATAAGCGAGATACGGATTGGCCAGCGCATCGGGGAAACGCACCTCGACGCGCTTCGACTTCGCACCGGTGCCATAGGGAATGCGGCACGAGGCCGAGCGGTTGCGGCTCGAATAAGCGAGCAGCACCGGTGCCTCATAACCCGGCACCAGCCGCTTGTAGCTGTTGGTCGACGGGTTGGTGAAGGCGTTGATCGCCTTGGCATGCTTGATGATGCCGCCGATGAAATAGAGGCACATGTCGGACAGGCCGGCATAGCCGTTGCCCGCGAACAGCGGGTTGCTGCCCTGCCAGATCGAGAAGTGGGTGTGCATCCCCGAGCCGTTATCTTCCTTGATCGGCTTGGGCATGAAGGTCGCGGTCTTGCCATAGGCATGCGCGACCTGATGCACGACATATTTGTAGATCTGCATCCGGTCCGCCGTGGTGGTCAGCGTGCCGAAGGTCAGGCCCAGCTCGTGCTGCGCGGCGGCGACTTCGTGGTGGTGCTTGTCGCACGGCAGCCCCATCTCGATCATCGTCGAGACCATCTCGCCGCGGATATCGACCGCCGAATCGACCGGCGCGACGGGGAAATAGCCGCCCTTGGCGCGCGGCCGGTGGGCGAGGTTGCCGCCCTCATATTCGCGGCCCGAATTGCCCGGCAGCTCGATGTCGTCGATCTTGTAATAGCTCGCCGAATAGCTGTTCTCGAAGCGCACGTCGTCGAACATGAAGAATTCGGCTTCGGGGCCGACATAGACGGTGTCGCCGATCCCCGTGGTCTTCACATAGGCTTCGGCGCGCTTCGCGGTGGAGCGCGGATCGCGGGCGTAGAGCTCGCCGGTCGAGGGCTCGACGATGTCGCAGATCAGGATCAGCATCGGCGTGGCCGAGAAGGGATCGGTGTAGACCGCGTCCAGATCGGGCTTCAGGATCATGTCGGATTCGTTGATCGCTTTCCACCCGGCGATCGACGAGCCGTCGAACATCAGGCCGTCGGTCAGCTCATCCTCGCCCAGGATGCTGGCGACCATCGTCAGATGCTGCCACTTGCCCTTGGGATCGGTGAAGCGGAGGTCGATCCATTCGATCTCCTCGTCCTTGATGCGCTTCAGAACGTCGCTGGCCGTCACTGCCATGATAATAAGCCCTTCGCTCTTGATTGCCGCCGGGCCGTGGTGCCGGCGGGAGTGGTTTCACATAAATCGCCGACGCGTCAGATCGCGTCGTCGTCGCGTTCTCCGGTGCGGATGCGCAGTGCGGTCTCGACGGGGAGGACGAAGATCTTGCCGTCGCCGATCCGGCCGGTCTGCGCGGCTTGCGCCACCGCCTCGACGACGCGCTCGACCAGCCCGTCCTCGACGACGACCTCCAGCTTCACCTTCGGCAGGAAGTCGACGACATATTCGGCGCCGCGATACAATTCGGTGTGGCCCTTCTGCCGGCCGAATCCCTTCGCCTCGGTGACGGTGATACCGGACACCCCTACTTCGTGGAGCGCCTCCTTCACCTCATCGAGCTTGAACGGCTTGATGATCGCTTCGATCTTCTTCACGCGAAACTACCCGCCCCCAGTTGAAACTCACACCGTATGCGAACGGCTTGCAGAGACCGTGCCAGTCGGGCGCGCGAAGGGCAAGGCGGCGACTCGCGCGCGATCGCGCTTAATTGCTGCCCGTTTATTGGGCATCGCGACGATGCGTGCCGGATTTGAGGGCACCTCCTCCGCGCGAGGGGTGCGGCGGCGGGCTGCGTATCAGCGTTGTCGCGACCGAACAGGGGGGGAGGGATCGTGCGAGATGTGATGCTGGCGGCGGCTGGATTTGCCGTCTTGTGTGCGGCGCCCGCGCTGGCGGCCGAAAAGCGCGACTATCAGGCGGCGATCGCGACGCTGGGCGCGTATAAGGCGGCGATCGAGAAGCGCGACCTTGCCGGGGTCGAGGCGCTGTTCGCCCCCGATGCCGAGATTTTCGAATCCGGCGGGGTCGAGGGTAATTTCGCGCATTATCGCGATCATCACCTTGGCCCGGAGCTTAAGGCGTTCAAGTCCTTCGCTTTTCCCGAATATAAAGCGGCGGTGCGCGGGGAGGGCGATATCGCCGTCGCCACCGAGACCTATCGCTACGCGATCGAGCTGGCGGATGGGAAGAGGGTCGAGCGCAACGGCGTGGCGACCAGCGTGCTCAAATGGATCGACGGCAAGTGGAAGATCATCAGCCTGCACAGCTCGACGCGCAGGCCGAAGGCGCCGCAATAGCGAGAGGAAAGCGCGATGAAATTGCTGGTGAAAGAGCCGTTCGTGCGGGTGTTCGTTGCGCGGGCGGATACTGCACCGTTGCTCGAGCGGCTGCTGACGGCCTTTGACGGTCGCATCGACTTTCAGTTCGATCACGCGCCGTCGGAATCGACCGTCTATGCGGTGACGTGCCGGATCGGGCGCTTCTCGGTGACCTCGACCGATCGGGAGCAGCCCGATTTCATCGCCAAAACCCGCGGTGTCTATATCGTCGAGAGCATCGACGAGGTTCTTGCCGATGCGCGCAAGCACGGCATCGCGATCGGGCAGGACAAGACGCCGGTGCCGATCGGCTTTCAGGCGCGGCTGGAGATTGCCGACGGCAATTTCCTCGAACTCGCCGAATGGACCGACGAGCATATCGCCGAGCTGCGCGCGGACGGATTTTCCTTCGCGGGCGTGGAGGGATAGCGGGTCGGGCGTCTTCCTCCTCTTCCTTACTCCCCTCCCTGGTGAAGGGAGGGGCCGGGGGTGGGTGGGTATGAGGCGCGCGGACCGGTGCCCCCTCGGGCCAACCCACCCCCAACCCCTCCCTTGTTCAAGGGAGGGGAGTGAGAGGGAAGCGAGGAGAAAAGGGCCTTACTTCCCGTCGCCGAGATTCTTCTGCGCCCAATGCGCCTCGTCGATCACATAGAGGCGGATCAGTTGCGCCTGCTCGGGCGTCATGACCTTGGCGAAGCTGACCATCCCCTGATCCTTGAGCGCGCCGTCGATCACGATCGACTTCCACCCGTCGGCGCTGCCCAGCGCGCCCGAACGTTGCAGGTTGGGCGTCACCCCGCCGCCGCCGCCGGCCGAGGCGCCGTGGCAGACCTGACAATAACGCGCGAACAGCGCGCGGCCCTGCGCCACCTGTTCGGGCGTCGCGCTATTGGCGGGCAGCGTGACCGGGCTCGAATCCGGCGGCGTCGTCGCGGGCAGCGCGGTCTTGCCGCCGAGCTTGAACACGATCAGCCGCGGGTGGTTGGGCACGTCGGCGGCCTTGCCATAAGCATAGCCGATCGACAGCGGCAGCGCGCCGCCGCGCCCGGCGAGGATCGCGACATATTGCGTGCCGCCGACCATATAGGTCGCCGCGCCGGCCATCACCCCGGTGCCGACCGGATAGCTCAGCAATTGCTTGCCGGTATCGGCGGCATAAGCGCGGAACTCGCCCAAAGACGTGCCCTGGAAGACCAGATTGCCCGCAGTGGTCATCGTCCCGCCATTCCACGGCGAGGGATATTTGACCGTCCATTTCGGCTTGTTCGCCACCGGATCCCACGCGATCAGCAGGCCGGTGGCGCCGGCGGTCGCGGCTTTCACCACCTTGGCGTCGCGCGGATACATCAGCGCGTCCATATTCTCGCCGACATTGAACCCGATCGGCTTGGTCTGATCGAGCGGCGCATTCCCCGCCATATAGCCCGCCGCGACGATCTGCGCCGGGATATAGGCGAGCCCCGCCTTGGGGTTGAAGCTCATCGGCTGCCAATTGTGCGCCGCGATCGCCGAGGGCAAGGCGAGGAACGGCTTGCCCGTCTTGTAGAAGCGCGCTGCGGGATTTTCGATCGGCCGCCCGGTCTTCATGTCATAGCCGGTCGCCCAATTGACCCCGGGGATGAACTGGCTGGCGTTGATCAATTTGCCGTCGGTGCGGTCGATGACGAAGAAGAAGCCGTTCTTCGGCGCCTGCATCAGCACCTTGCGGTCCTTGCCGTCGATCTTGAGCGTGGCGAGGTTGATCGGCTGGGTGGCGGTGAAATCCCAGCTTTCCGCCGGCGTCTCCTGATAATGCCACAGATATTCGCCGGTCTCGGGCTTGAGCGCGACGATCGAGGAGAGGAACAGATTGTCGCCCTGGCCCTCCGAGCGGAGGCCGTGGTTCCACGGGCTGCCGTTGCCGACGCCGAGATAGAGCTGGTCGAGCTCGGCATCGTAGACGATCGAATCCCACACCGTGCCGCCGCCGCCGGATTGCTTCCACTGGCCGTTGGCGGACCAGGTCGGCGCGGCCTTCTGCATCGCCGCGTCGGAGGCTTCGCCGTCCTTGGCGCCGGTCGGGTTGGGGACGGTGTAGAAGCGCCATTTCTTCGCACCGGTCGTCGCGTCATAAGCGGTGACATAGCCGCGCACGCCGAATTCGGCGCCGCCATTGCCGATCAGCACCATATCCTTCACCACGCGCGGCGCGCCGGTGATCGTATAGGGCTTGGCCTTGTCGGTGGTCTGGACCGACCAGTCTTCCTTGCCGGTCTTGGCGTCGAGCGCGACCAGCCGCCCGTCGAGCGTGCCGACGTAGATCCGCCCCTTCCACGCCGCGACCCCGCGGTTGACGACGTCGCAGCAGGCCTGGACGCCCTTTTGCGGATCGACCTTGGGATCATAGGTCCACAACGGCTTTCCGGTCACAGCGTCAAAGGCATAGACCTTCGACCACGGCCCGGTGACGAACAATTTGCCGTCGATGATGATCGGCGTGGCTTCCTGCCCGCGCGCATCGGGCATGTCGGCATACCAGGCGACGCCGAGCTGGCCGACATTGCTGTCGTTGATCTGGGTGAGCGGGGAGAAGCGCTGTTCCTTGTAGTTGAACCCGGTCATCGCCCAGTCGCTGCCGTCGCCGCCGGTGGTCAGCAATGCGCCGTCGACCTTGCCGACGCCCGACGTATCGCTTGCGGCCTGCTGCTGCTTGATGCCGCCACACGATGTCAGCAGCACGGCCGTCAGCGCCAGCGCGAATCCCTTCCGCATAACCCTCTCCTGCTTTGCCCGCTTTTTATATGACAGCCGTTGTGTGGCGCAGGATTGACAGGAAGGGAAGGGGGTAAGTCATCTTCTTTAGTTGGGTCGTTTAGAAGTCCGGGTATGGCCGGGGCGCCCTATCGCGCAGGGCCATTGCCACCGTGTTGAAAGCGCGGCAGCATCCGCCGATGCCCAGCGTCCGTCTGTCCGCTATCCTGTCCGATGATCGTAGGCGCCGGCGCTGGGGGTGGGGGACGATCGCCGCGCTGGTGTTGCTCGGCGTGCCGTCATTGTGGTTCGCGATGGCCTATGGCGGGCTGCCGCGGCTGTGGAGCCACCACGAGCACAAGCTGATCGGCCAGCGCGACCAGATCGTCTCCTATACTGCGCAGGATATTCCCGGCGATCCGGTCAACCTGCGGCTGATCGGTGAGCGGGCGGCGATCGATTGCGCGTTTCGCCGCGCAGGTTGGTCAGGGGCCGATCCGGTCGATTGGCGCTCCGCGCTCGGCATCGGCGCGAGCGTGCTGCTCGCGCGGCCCTATCCGACCGCGCCGGTCAGCCCGCTCTATTTCGCCGATCGGATGCAGGATTTCGCCTTCCAGCGCGATGCGGGGCGCAGCGCCGACAAGCGCCACCATATTCGTTTCTGGCAGATCGGCCCGCGCGACTGGCTCGCCGCCGCGACCTTCGATCGCGGGGTCGGGCTGAGCCTGTTCACGCTGCAGGTGACGCATCATATCGGCCGCGATGTCGATGCCGAGCGCAATGCGGCCGGCGCTCTGCTGCAGGCGAGCGGCGCGCAGATGATCGACGCGCAATCCTCGCGCGTCACCCCCGGCTGGCACCGCAACGGCGGCGGCGACAAATATCGCACCGACGGGATGATCCACGTCTATCGGCTGGGCGGCGGCTGCTGAGGCCGCCGTCGCGTCACGCGTAAGGCGGCCGGTCGAGCCCGGCGGGCGAGAGCGTGAAGATCTCGCAGCCGGTTTCGGTGATGCCGATCGAATGTTCGAACTGCGCCGAGAGCGAGCGATCGCGCGTCACCGCGGTCCAGCCGTCGTCGAGCAGTTTCACGTCGGGGCGGCCGATGTTGATCATCGGCTCGATCGTGAAGATCATCCCGGGGCGAAGCTCGGGCCCGGTGCCGGGGCGGCCGACGTGGATCACCTCCGGCGCGTCGTGGAACAATCGTCCGAGCCCGTGGCCGCAGAAATCGCGCACCACGCCATAGCGATGCGTCTCGGCATAACGCTGGATCGCATTGGCCACATCGCCGAGATGGTTGCCCGGCTTGACCTGCTCGATCCCGAGCATCAGGCATTCATAGGTCACGTCGACCAGCCGCTTGGCCTTCAGCGGGACATCGCCGATCAGATACATGCGGCTCGAATCGCCGTGCCAGCCGTCAAGGATCGGGGTCACGTCGACATTGACGATATCGCCCGATTTCAAAACCTTGTCGCTGGGGATGCCGTGGCACACGACATGATTGATCGAGATGCACGAGCTATGCGTATAGCCGCGATAGCCGAGCGTCGCGGGGACCCCGCCGCCGGCGATGATGAAATCGTGGATCAGCCGATCGATCTCAGCGGTCGACACGCCGGGCACCATATGCGGCACGACCATGTCGAGCGTCTCGGCGGCGAGCTTGCCGGCGCGGCGCATTCCTTCAAAGGCATCGGGGCCGTGCAGCTTGATCGCGCCGTTGCGCCCGAGCGGCGCATCGCTGGTAACGTTCACATATTCGGTCATGTCGAATGATATAGCGTGGCGAAGCGCGATTGGCGAGGCTATGCGGGGTGCGCATGGTTGAGGAACGCATCTGGACCGCCGCGCTCGTCGTCATCGGCGACGAGATTCTTTCCGGCCGCACGCAGGACAGGAATGTCGCGCAGATCGCGCAATGGCTCAACGTCCAGGGCATCCGGCTGGCCGAGGTGCGCGTCGTCGCGGACCGGCAAGAGGCGATCGTCGAGGCGGTCAACGCCCTGCGCGCGCGCAACGATTATCTGTTCACCACCGGCGGGATCGGCCCGACGCATGACGATATCACCGTCGATGCGATCGCCGCGGCGCTGGGGGTCGGCGTGGTGCATCACCCGACCGCGGTGGCGGTGCTCGAACGTTATTACGCGACCCGCGGCGGCGCGACCGAGGCGCGGCTGCGCATGGCGCGCGTGCCCGAGGGCGCCGAGCTGATCGAGAATCGCATGTCGGGCGCGCCGGGCATCCGCATCGGCAATCTGTTCATCATGGCCGGGGTGCCGCACATCACCGCCGGGATGCTCGATGCGCTGACCGGCACGCTGGAGGGCGGGCGCCCGGTGGTCAGCGGGACGCTGGGTAGCTGGGCTCCGGAAAGCGAGATCGCCGATCTGCTGGCCGCCACCGAACGCGCGCATGAAGGTGTGGCGATCGGCAGCTATCCGTTCTTCCGCGAGGGGCGCACCGGCGCGAATTTCGTGATCCGCTCGCCGGATGCGGATCAGGTCGAGCGGTGCATGGCCGAGCTTGCCGTGGCGCTGGCGGCCGCAGGATATCCGACAGTGGCGGGCGGGATCTAAGCTGCACTAAAGCCCTTCAGACCTAGCTGCTCCCCTCCCTGGTGAAGGGAGGGGCTGGGGGTGGGTGGGTATGAGGCTGGCG
>JAFKLV010000044.1 GCA_017304125.1 Sphingomonadales bacterium | reverse complement strand
CGACGATCCCGCGCTCGATCGCGCCGTCGATAAAGCCGCGCCACGCGCTCGCCCAATCGCCGCTGGCAAAGAAGATCCGCCCGTGCGGCGCCTGAAGCGCGCCAAGTGCGTGGGGGAGCTGGCCCGGCTTCGACACGCACCACACGCCCTTCGAATAGGGATCGCTGTTCCAGTCATGCGCGCGCGTGTCGACGACCGTGGCATCGGGCAGAAACTGGCGGACCGCGGCCTGTACCGCTTTGTGATTATTGCCGTCGAGGTCTTTGGTGCCGAACACGATGAGATGCGTCTTGCCGGCGTCGATCCCGTCCCACAGCATCCCGGTGATCGGGCTGTTGCCGCTGCCCGGCGCGGACGCGCTGAACATCGGATAGGTACGGTCGAGCAGGACATGGATCTTGCTGCATTTCCCGGCATGCTCCTGCCGGGAGATATCGATCTTCTCCTCGGGTAGCGGCGGGGAGAAGGACACGTCTTTCAGCACATTGAGCGGGATCGTCTAGATGACGGCAGGAACCCGGATATTTTCGCCGCCCAGCGTTCTGAGTTCGACGCCATTTCCCGAATCGATCACCTTGGCGATCGGGGTATTGAGCCTGATCTCGGCGCTGCAATCAGCGCGAAGTGCTTCGTATAAGCTTCTCAGGCCACCCTTGATTTTGAACCGTCCGACAATGTCGTTCATCGCCATCAAATCGGCGCCGCTTAACGCATAGAGCCGCACGATTTCGATCCACGATATGTCCTTCGGTGGGGCGGCGCCCAGCACCGAGAACATCGAGTCGGCGAGCGCCTTGCCGGCTTTCGAAATGCCGGGCGCGTCGAGCTTCTGCGCGATCGAATATTTATCCTGGGCGATCCAGGCGGGGTCGAAGAAGGGCTCGGCGGGGCGTGGCGTGAGTGTGCGGGCATCGCCCAGCACGCTCTGGACCGCGCCGTACAGCTCCATCCCGAGCTGCGATGCCTTGCCCTGAAACCTTTGCCCCTGTTCGTCGAGATAGATGATATCATCGGCCGAATAGCCCGCGGATTCCTCCAGCTCGATCCCGTATCGCGTGATCTCGGCCCAGATATGCGCCTGTGCCCAATGCACCCAGGTGCCGCCGAGATCGGAGGCCTTGCCGGCGAAGTCCTCGGTATGGGTGCGGCCGCCGATACGGTCCCGCGCCTCGAGGATCACGACCTTATGGCCATAGCGTTCGAGTTCGCGCGCCGCGGTGAGCCCGGCGAACCCGGCGCCGATGATCGCGACGTCGAAACCCGTGCCCCGCGCGGCCGGCTTGGCGGTGGCGGGTGCACCCTGCAGCAGCGCCGGCGCGAGCGCGCCCGCCACCGCCGAGGTCAGGATCGCCCGGCGCGAGGCCAGGGCGGGAGCAGGCGAATCGTTGCTGTCGGGCGAAGAGGGGGGCTTGGTCATTCATGCCTCGCGTGCCTGATTTCACGAAAAGGCTAAGTGGACGCCAGAATTTGGTCAACTGTAAAAATCTCGGGAAATCGAACGCAGCCGGCGAGGGTGTCATGACGACGTTGAGCGGCCCCGCGGAGGCGGGGCCGGGCAATCGGTTTCGTGATCTTCGCGGGGCGTCGGGTGAGGTTCGTCGGGCGCTGTTATGCGAATTTACGCGGCCGACAGCGCGCCTTCCACCTCGCCGGGGCGGAGATTCCTGATGAGTTCGCCGAAGAATTTGTAGGAGATGTTTTTGATGAGCGGCATGTGTTTCTTATAGGGTTTGCCGTATCCGGCAAAAACCGTCATCCCCTCCAGCGAGGCGACAATGAACAACCCGACGATCTCGCGCTCCTGAGCCGAGATGTGAGGGTTCATCTCCTTGATAATGCTATCGAAAAATAGCCGCTCGGTCTTGTATAGCGCGTTGACGATCTTCTTCACGAACGGGCTGTGATTGGAAAGTGCCCATAGTTCAGGAAAGATGAAGGTCGTTTTCTTGGTCGTGATATCTTCGAGTATCAAGGTGATGAGATTCTCGAGCTTGAGTTCCGGGTCGTCGCCGGCCTGATCCATCGCCGCTTCGATCGTGCCGTGGTAGCTGGAAACGACCGCTTCGAGCAAAGCCTCGATCAACTCATTCTTCGTCTTGAAGTAATAAGTGATGTTGCTCGCCTTCATCCCGCACTCCGCGGCAATGCGGCGCAACGTCAGATCCTTATATCCCTCGTCGATCAAGACCTGCAGCGCGGCCTTGAGCACCATCTCAAAGCCTTCGTGACCGCGGGCGTTACCGCCGTCGCGCGGCGTGAATTTCAGATCCGGTACCGTGAACTTTGCCACCGAAAGAGGGCCTTTCAACATGCAACCACGTCGATTGCAGCAGGTCTGCTGGATGAGCCTGTAAAGCACATGAAGCGGCGCAAACCAAGCCGCCGCCGATCCGCGGGCACCCGAAGCTCTGTCGCGACCTCCCGAAGCGCTGGTTTCGAGAAGCCGTGCGGGATTCGAATCTGATTCGCGTAGGTAGCTTTCGATGACCAGAAATACATAAATTGTTTTATTACAGTGTATTAATGGACCGCTTCGCGGCAGAAGTTTGCCCATTGACATAATTTGAACAGACGACCAAAAAATGGCGCGAACCAGGAAGGGTTCCAGACGCAGGAGAGAGGGATGGGCCGGCAGAGCTATGGCGCGATCGCGAGCGCAGCCCTTCTGGCGAGCGTGTTTGCCGGACCGGCGCGCGCCGATCAGAAATATCCCGCGCCGCTCGCCGCGGAGCAGACGCCGGCGACGGCGACGCTCTCCGACAGCTATCCCGCAAGCTATCTCTACGTTCAGGATATGCACGGGCCGAGCCTGCTCGACAGCCGCGCGGCGATCGTCGATGTCGCGGCGGACGCGCATGCGCTGAAGGGCCAGTTTCAGGTGGCGCAGTTCGCCACCTTCGTCCCTTCGACGATCAAGTCCGAAATCTACGTCGCCGAAACCTATTATCCGCGGCTGACGCGTGGCGAGCGCACCGACGTCCTGACGATCTGGGATAAGAAGACGCTGACCCCTAAGGGGGAGATCGTCCTGCCCGGCGGCAAGCGCGGCCAGTTTGTCACGCAACGCCAGGCGCTGCAGCTTACCAATGACGAGAAATGGGCGTTGGTGTTCAATTTCACGCCGGCTTCGTCGGTGACGGTGGTCGATCTCGATGCGCGTAAGGTACTCGGCGATATCGATCTTCCCGGCTGTTCGCTGATCTATCCGACCGGGCCGCGCGGCTTCATGTCGCTGTGCGCCGACGGGACGATGACCAGCATCGCGCTCGACGCCGCCGGCAAGCTTGCCAGCACCGTCACCAGCAAGGCGTTCAACGACATCGATCACGATCCGATGTTCATGACCCCGGCGATGGTGGGGAAGACGGCGTGGTTCGCCACCTTCCGCGGCGGGTTCCGCGCGATCGATCTATCCGCGCCGGTCGCGCGCGATCTTGGCGGCTTCTCCCTGCCGCCCGAAAAGACGCCGGCGGGTGAATGGCGCCCCGGCGGCTGGCAGGTCATCACCGCCGCGCCCGACGGCAAGCTCTACATGCTGATGAACCCGGCCGGCAAGGAAGGCAGCCACAAGGACGGCGGCACCGAAGTGTGGGTGGTCGATCCGGCGAAGAAGGCCCGCGTCGCGCGGATTGTGCTGCGCCATCCCGGCGGGTCGATCGAGGTGACGCGCGAGACCAGGCCGTCGCTGGTCGTCGCGCTGCCCGATGGGTCGCTCGACGTCTATGACGCCGGAACGGGAAGCTTCGGGCATACCATCCCCGAGGTGGTGATGGACCCCACGATGCTGACGGCATCGCGCTGATGCCTGCTTTTCTCGCCGCGCTTTCAACCCTGCTCGCGGTGGTGCTGGCCACCGCGGCGGCGCACAAACTGATCGCGCGCGATCGGCTTGCACTGGCCACATCGCATCTGACCCGGATGCCGCCAGCCTTGGCCCGCGTGCTGAGCCTGTGCGCCGCCGGGTGGGAGGCGCTCGCCGCGCTCGCCCTCGTGGTTCCGGCGACGCGGCTATGGGGTGCGCTGCTCGCGAGCGGGTTGTGGAGCCTCTACGCCTTGCTGACCTGGCGGGCGCAGCGCGCTGGTCACGCGTTCGATTGCGGCTGCAGCTTCACCAGCCGCAAGCGCAGCGCCGATCCGCTCACCGTGGCGCGCGCGATCACTCTGGCGCTGTTCGCGGCGCTGGCCGCGCTGGTGCCGGGCGATCCGCTCTACGATATCGCGTCGGTGCTCGCGGGCATCGCTTTCTTCATCCTTGCGGTAGCGGGCGGCGAACTGGCCGACCTCGCGCCGCTGCGTCGGAGGCTCGTCCAATGACCATTTTCGCGGCATCGCAAATCCTGTTGTGGCTGGCGGTGATCACGCTCGCGGTGCTGGTCGCGGCGCTCGCGCGGCAGGTCGGCATTCTCCACGAGCGGATCGCGCCGGCCGGTGCGCTGACGCTCCACCAGAAGGTCAATGTCGGCGATACGCCAGCCGAACTGCACCTCGCCACGCTCGACGGCGGCGAGATCCGCATCGGCGGCGCGCGCGACGGGCGCAGCCAGCTGATCTTCTTCGTCTCGCCGGAATGCTCGATCTGCAAATCCCTGCTCCCGGTGCTCACCTCCGCGGCGCATGCCGAGCGGCGCTGGCTCGATACCGTGCTGGCGAGCGACGGCGAGGATGCCGCGCCGCATCGCCGGCTGGCGATGACGCATGACCTGACCGGCATGCCTTATGTGCTGTCGGAGCGATTGGGGCGGTCGTTCGGCGTGTCGAAACTGCCTTATGCGGTGCTGCTCGACGAGATGGGGCGCATCGCCTCGCTCGGGCTGATCAACAATCGCGAGCATCTCGAAAGCCTGTTCGAGGCGAAGGAGCGCAAGGTCGCTTCGATCCAGCAATATCTCGAGCGCGCGTAAGGCGAGGGGGAGTTCAATGTCCGAAATCGATGGTTTGACCGAACGCCTTGCCCGCAATGTCGCCCGCCGTTCGTCGCGCCGCAGCCTGTTGTCGCTGATCGGCACCGCGATCACCGGCGCCGCGGTCATCCCGGTGTTGCCGGTATCGCGCGCGGCAGCGGCGCCCGCCGGCGGTCGTGACGGGCCGGCACCGCAGACCAGCGGCAATCCGCAGGATCCGGGCGATCAGACGCAATGCGATTACTGGCGCTATTGCGCGATCGACGGCTTTCTCTGCTCCTGCTGCGGCGGCAGCCCCAATACATGCCCGCCGGGCACCGAAATGTCGCCGATCACCTGGATCGGCACCTGCCAGAATCCGGCCGACGGCCGCGCTTACATCATCAGCTACAATGATTGCTGCGGCAAATCCTCGTGCGGTCGCTGCAAATGCAACCGCAACGACGGCGACCGCCCGATGGTCCGCCCGCAATCGAACAACGATATCAACTGGTGCCTCGGCACGACCAGCTCGATCTATCATTGCTCGACGGCCGTGATCCTCGGCACCGCGCTGCAGGATCGATAAGATGCGATTTTCCCTGATGCTTGCGGCAGCGTCGATCGCCGCCGCGACCCCCGCGCCGGGCGCGACCGGGCAGCAGATCTTCTCGCGCTGCGCGGCATGCCATTTGCCGACCGGCGCCGGGGTGCCGGGCGCCTATCCGCCACTCCGCGGCGATGTGCGCGCGCTGGCCCGCAAAGCCGATGGGCGTCGCTATCTCGTCCATGTCGTGATCAGGGGCTTGTCGGGGCCGATCACCGTCGAGGGCAAGCCGTATCGCGGCACGATGCCGATGCAGGGCGGGCTCGACGATGAGGCGGTGGCCGCGGTCCTCACCTATCTCACCGGCACCCTCGCCACCGGGTCGGGGCCGGCGCCAACGCCATTTACCGCCGCCGAGGTGAAGCGCGTGCGCGAGGGCGCTGCGGCCATGTCGGGCGCCGATGTTGCGCGTTCCCAGCCGCGGCCGTGAAATGCCTCGGCGCTCTCGTCGTCCTGCTGGTCGGCACCGCCGGCTTTGCCGCGTCAATGGTGCCGGGGCCGGGATCGGGGGTGCCGAACGCATCGCGCGCGCGGGTCAATTGGATGCTGAAGTGTCAGGGATGCCACCGACCTGACGCATCGGGTTCGCCCGAAACCACGCCGACGATGGCCGGTCAGGTCGCACGGTTTCTCGCCGCGCCTGAGGGCCGCGACTATCTCGCGCGCGTCCCCGGGGTGGCGACCGCCGCGCTGCCCGACGACCAACTCGCGGAACTGCTCAACTGGACGCTGCTGACCTTCGACGCCGGCCACGTTCCCACGGATTTCAAACCCTATTCCCCCCAGGAAATCGGGGCATTGCGGCTGCGGCCGCTGCGGACCGACGCCCCGGCCATGCGCGCACGCATCATGGCGGTCCTTTCAAAAAACAAACCACAATCAGAGGTTCAGGAAGGAGAGTTCAATGGCAAAAATCGCCAAGGAGGCACGCCGCCCGGCTAAAATCGCGTGCCTGTTCCTGCTCGGCTGCTCGACCCCGGCGCTTGCCCAGAGCGCCGATCAGCCGGCCGCGCCGCAGGCCGGCGTCGCCGATATCGTCGTCACCGCGCAGAAACGCGCCGAGCGCTTGCAGGATGTGCCGATCTCGGTTTCCGCGATCAGCGGGGATACGCTGGCGAAACAGCATGTCGCGCAGCTCGACGATATCACCTCGAAGGTGCCCAACCTGCAATTGATCGGCACCCAGGGCGAGAATGCGCCGATCTTCGCGCTGCGCGGCGTGTCGATGTCGGATTACAGCCTCAATCAATCGGGGCCGGTCGCGACCTATTATGACGAAGTCTATAAGGGCAATGTCGCGTTCCTCGGCGTCGCGATGTACGATCTCGAACGCGTCGAGGTGCTGCGCGGGCCGCAGGGCACGCTTTATGGCAAGAACACCACCGGCGGCGCGGTCAATCTGATCAGCCGCCGGCCGGAACTCGACAAGACCGACGGCTATCTCAATGTCGGCTACGGCAATTACGGCCGCTTCGATGCCAGCGGCGCGCTCAACATGCCGTTGAGCAATACGCTGGCGGCGCGCGTTGCCTTCACCGTCACGCGGGCGGACGGCTGGTTCAGGAATGTCCTGCCGGGCAAGGCCAACCTCGACGACATCCGCCAATATGCGATCCGCGCGTCATTGCAGTGGGAGCCGACCGCCGGAATATCCTTCCTGCTGCGCGCCTCGACCAGCTATCAGGATCCGCACGATTACGGCATCTATTCGGAGATCGGCCCCGGGGGCCTTGGCGCCGGCGTCTATCCGCCGGGGCAGACCTATTATCGTACCGGCCTCAGTCCGCGGGAGATTGCGGCCGATTATACCCCGCGCCGCCGCGCATTGACCGATGCGGTCGCGTTGACCTCCAATATCGATATTGGCAGCGGACTGTCGATCACCTCGGTCACCTCGTGGGACAAGGGCATTTCCGACGCGGGCGAGGATACCGACGGCAGCCCGCTCAAGGCGATCGAGATCTTCTACCACGACCGCGCGACGCAGTTTGCCGAGGATCTGCGCCTGACGAGCAATTGGAAGGGGGCGTTCGACTTCATCCTCGGCGCTTATTACAATCGTGAGAGCGTCTATAATTACACGCCGACGCGCTATTATAATGACGTCGACGTGAACGGCGATGGCGTGATCAACTATCAGGATTGCGCCGAGGGGCCTCCGGTTGCCTGTATCGTCGGCAACCACTTCAATCAGGTGAAGCACAGCTATGCGCTGTACACCGATATGCACTATACCGTTGGTGGCGGGTTCACGCTGCGCGGCGGGCTCCGCTATACCCATGATACCGGCGCGCAGACCGGGCTGACCTCCTCGGCCTATGGCGTCGACAATGTGCTCGTCGCCGAGCTGATCCCGCCGATGAACCTTAGCTACGCCAGCAACAATGTATCGGGAAAGATCGGGGTCGACTATAAGGTCAATGCCGATGTGATGCTCTACGCCAATTACTCCCGTGGCTATCGGGCGAAGGCGTTCAACGCACAGGCATTATTCTCGCCGTCTGAAGCGACGATCGCCAAACCCGAGACGATCGACGCGTTCGAAGTCGGGGCGAAGACCGAATTGTTCGACCGCCGGGTCACGTTCAACACCGCCGCATTCTATTACGGCTATCACAACCAGCAGTTCATCAACGTCGATTCCGTCGCCAGCACGCAAACGCTCGTCAATGTCGATCGCTCGCGCATCTTCGGCGGCGAGGCGGAGCTCAACGCCCGCCTGAGTTCGGCGATCAGCCTGCGCGCCGGCATGGGCTTGCTGAGCAGCAAGATCATCAAGGGCGTGCTGAGCGGGATCGACCTTCACGGCAACAAATTGGCGAATGCGCCGTCGCTGACGCTGAACGGCGGGCTCGACGCGATGGTCTTCGACGATGGTGCGACGAAGTTCAGCATCCACCCGGATGTCAGCTATGTTTCCAGCCAGTATTTCGAAGTGTTCAACGAGCCTCAGCTCAAGCAGAGCGGCTATGCCGTGCTCGGTGGGCATATCGATTTCGAGCACGGGCCGTATTCGATCTCGCTCTGGGCCAAGAATCTGGCCAACAAATTCTACTTCACCTCGCGGATCGACCTGATGGGCGGGTTCAATTTCAACTATAACCACCTCGGTGCGCCGCGAACCTATGGTATCTCGGCCGGTTTCAAATTCTGACGAGACCATGCCGCCCGCCGCGACCGGTTCGCTGCGGGCGGCATAGGCTTGGATGAACATCGATCGAAGGAATGCAGCAATGAACATTCGTAACCGGCTGGCGCTGGGCGTCATTCTATTGGCGTCGTCGCCGGCGGCCTTTGCCGAAGGCGCGAACAACCCGGTCAAGATTCCGGCGGGTCAGGCGGCGGGGCCGATCTTCAAGGATCCTCGTGCAAAGCACGATGGGGGATTCACCTATTTCGAGCTGGGGGGATCATCCGACAGGAAATTCGCGACCGGCCTCTTCGAAAGCGGGCCGGGCAAGGAGGATGCCGAGGTGTTCATGGTCC
>JAFKLV010000309.1 GCA_017304125.1 Sphingomonadales bacterium | reverse complement strand
GGAGATCGTCGGCAGCCGCATCGCCGATTGGCGGATCGGCATCGTCGATACGATCGCCGACAATGCCTCGTCAGGGGCATTCGTGCTGGGGACGACGCCGCGCCCGCTCGCCGCGCTCGATCTGCGGCTGTGCGGGATGGTGCTCGAACAGAATGGCGAGCCCGCCGCGACCGGGGTGGGGCAGGCGTGCCTCGGCAACCCGCTCAACGCCGCGCGCTGGCTGGCCGATGTGATGGCGCGGGCCGGGAGGCCGCTGCGCGCGGGCGACGTGATCCTGTCGGGTGCATTGGGGCCGATGGCGCCGGTGGTGCGCGGCGATCTGATCGAGGCGCGGATCAACGGGCTCGGCTCGGTCGCGGCGCGGTTCGTCTGAGGGGATGACAGTGGTTGAGGACAAACAGATCGCCGCGCTGGCGGAAGCGCTCGACACCGCCGCCGCGCGCGCCGCGGCGATCGCGCAGCTGTCGCAGGCGCATCCCGCGCTCGGCGTCGGCGATGCCTATCGCATCGCACGCGCCTCGATCGCGCGGCGCGAGGCGCGCGGCGAGCGCATCATCGGGATCAAGATGGGGTTCACCAGCCGCGCCAAGATGGCGCAAATGGGGGTCGACGATCTGATCTGGGGCTGGCTGACCGATGCGATGCTGCTCGCCGACGGCGGCAACGCGCCCGCCGCGCGCTTCATCCACCCGCGGATCGAGCCCGAGCTGGCGGTGCGGCTCAAGGCGCCGCTCGCGGGCAAGGTCACCGCGCTGGAGGCGTGGGGGGCGGTCGAGGCGGTCGCTCCGGCGATGGAGATCATCGACAGCCGCTATCGCGATTTCCGCTTCTCGCTGGCCGATGTGGTGGCGGACAATGCCTCGTCGTCGGCGTTCGTCGTCGGCGCGTGGCAGCGCCCCGATCTCGATATCGCCAATCTCGGCATGGCGATGAGCATCGACGGCACGCCGGCGCAATTCGGATCGAGCGCGGCGATCCTCGGCCATCCGCAGCGCTCGCTGGTCGCCGCCGCGCGGCTGGCGGGGGAGGCGGGGTTCGCGCTCGAGGCGGGGTGGACGGTGATGCTCGGCGCGGCCACATCGGCCGAGGCGATCCGCGCCGGCAATCGCGTGCGGCTGGAGACGGAAAAGATGGCGACGGTCGATATCGCGCTGACGGGAGACGCCGCGTGAGTGCCCGTAAGATTGATGGGGGCCGCGTCATCCCCGGCAAGGCCACACCGCGCGGGCGCTTCCCGCATTTCCGCCGCGCCGGCGATTTCATTTATATCTCGGGCACCAGCTCGCGCCGGCCGGACAACAGCATCGCGGGTGCGGCGGCGGATGCGATGGGCACCGTTTCGCTCGATATCCGCGAGCAGACCGAAGCGGTGATCGAGAATATCCGCGATATCCTCGCCGATGCCGGCGCGACGCTGGCCGATGTGGTCGAGGTGAGCGCCTTTCTCGTCAACATGAACGATTTCGGCGGGTATAACCAAGTGTACGGCCGCTATTTCGACGAAAGCGGGCCGGCGCGCACCACCGTCGCGGTGCATCAATTGCCGCATCCGCATCTGCTGATCGAAATCAAGGCGGTGGCTTATGCGCCGCAACAGGGAGACGCCCGATGAGCGAGGTTCTGCGTTACGGTCGTCCGTTCGATTTCAAGGGCTGGATCGAGGCGCATCGCGATCGGCTCAAGCCGCCGGTCGGCAATGCGCAGATCTGGCAGGACAGCGATTTCATCGTCACCGTGGTCGGCGGCCCCAACCAGCGCAGCGACTATCACGTCGATCCGCTGGAGGAATTCTTCTACCAGCTGCAGGGCGACATGATCCTCAGGTTGTGGATCGACGGCAAGCCCGAGGACATGCCGATCCGCGAGGGCGAGATCTTCCTGTTGCCGCCGTTTGTCCCGCATTCGCCGCAACGCCCGGTGCCGGGCAGCGTCGGGCTGGTGATCGAACGCCAGCGGCCCGCGGGGCAGATCGACGCCTTCCAATGGTATTGTGGGGAATGCGGCGCGGTGGTGCATCGCGTCGAGGTGCAGCTCAAGAGCATCGTCGCCGATCTGCCGCCGCTGTTCGAGGCTTTCTACGCCAGCGAAGAACGCCGCACCTGCGGGCATTGCGGCACGCTGCATCCAGGGCGAGCGGCGTAACTTGTGTCCCCGCGAAGGCGGGGACCCAGACTGGGCTCCCGCCTTCGCGGGAGCACAACTCGGGCCGTCGGCGCACTCCAGCGCCGGCGGCGTTCGTCGTGTCTGCGCCGGCCGGCGGCCGACTATGACATTTTCGTTATACCAGCAATTCGATCCAGTATTTGATGATCATAGACGGGTCTTCCAGATTTCGCTCAGGGCACCGCGAACCAACGGGGGCGGGCCTGGGAGGGTTCATGATGAAACACAGGATGGGTTCGGCGTGGTTGGCATCCACCGCGCTTCTTTCCGGGCTAGGCGCGTTCGGGGCCGCGCCGGCACTGGCCGAGGATCAGCCGGCGCAGGCGCAAACCGCCGCCGCCGCGACCGAGGCGCCGAAATCGGGGCAGGTCGGCGACATCATCGTCACCGCGACGCGGCGCGAGGAAAGCGCGCAGCGCGTGCCGGTGGCGATCACCGCTTTGTCCGCCGCCGATATGCAGGCGCGCGGCATCCAGACCACCGATGACCTGAAATTCCAGGTGCCGGGGCTGCAAATCTATTCGACCCAGGTCGGCATCACCAATTACACGATCCGCGGGCTCGGCAACGCCAACAACCGCTCGGCGACCGCCGACGGCTCGGTCGGCGTGTTCGTCAACGAGGCCTATATCGGTCGCCCGTTCCTGCTCAACACCGACTTCATGGACATGGAGCGGGTCGAGGTGCTGCGCGGGCCGCAGGGCACGTTGTTCGGGCGCAACACGATCGGCGGCGCGATCTCCTTCTACAGCACCAAGCCGGGGCCGGAGACGCGCGCCGGGGGCGAGGTGACGGTCGGCAATTACAATCAGCTCGATGCCGGCGGGTTCATCTCGGGCCAGATCGCCGACAATGTCTATGCCAAGGTCGCGGTGACGACGCGCAACCACGACGGCTATGATTACAACACCACCACCCACACGCCGATCGAGGATCAGCATACCACGGGGGTGGCCGCTGCGCTCCGCTTCACCCCGACCAGCAATCTGGACATCACGCTCAACGTTGACACGACGATCCAGCGCGGCACCGGATCGTGGTGGATCAACTGGGTGCGCGGGCCGTATTCGGGCGCGCCTTATGCCGATCCGCGGCGCGGCAATGGCGCCAACGACAATGGCTTCGGCAATATCAACAATTCCGGCGGCAGCCTGAACATCGCGTGGAATACGCCGATCGGCAATTTCACCTCGGTCACCGGCTATCGCTATGGCACGCTCGACTCGCGCTCGCCGTCGGTCGGCACGATGCCCGCGCCGCCGGGGCCGCCGGCGGTCAATTCCGCACTGAGCAACATCCTGTTCACGCAGGAAGACGATTATCGCACGCGGCAATATTCGCAGGAGTTCCGGCTCGCCTCGAACGGGGATTCACCGCTCAACTGGCTGGTCGGCGCCTATTATTTCCACGAGAAATCGTATCACACCGCGATCGTCGATTTTCAGTTCAACAATTATTACGGCTATGCCGGCCGCGCGCGGTATGATTCCACCGGCACGACCGACGCCTTCGCGCTGTTCGGCAATGTCAGCTACAATCTCACCGACAAGCTGAAGCTGCAGGCCGGGGTGCGCTGGAGCAGCGACCGCAAGGAATTCACCGAAACCCCGTCGGGCAAAAGCTATGGCGCCGGGTTCAAGGTCGATGGCGTGCCGGTCTCGACCTTCAATGCGGCGGGCGAAAAGACCTTCCGCGCCGCGACGCCGAGTTTCACGATCAACTATCAGGCGACGCCCTCGGTCTTTCTCTACGCAACCGTGTCGCAGGGCTTCAAGAGCGGCGGGTTCAACGACGTGGCGGACGACAAGGCCGTCGCCGAGACGCCCTATTTCCCGGAAAAGGTGTGGAATTACGAGGCCGGCTTCAAGGCCGACCTGTTCAACCACCACGCCCGCCTGAACGTTTCCGCATTCCGGCTCAACTATACCAATCTGCAGGTGCAGGAGATCGTGCCGGCCTTCCCGGGCGGCCCGAACCTCGTCATCACCGCCAATGCCGGCAAGACGCACAATCAGGGCGTCGAGGCCGAGTTCCAGGTCAACCCGGTCGATGGGCTGCAGCTCTACGGCAACTTTGCCTATCAGGACTCGCGGGTCGACCAATTGTCCACCGTGATCAGCGGCGTGACGATCAGCCAGGCGGGCAACAAGCTGCCGCTGGTGCCCAAGACCAAATGGATGGCCGGGGCGGCCTATACCTTCCCGATCGCCAATGAGATCGATACGACGCTACGCGGCGCCTATAGCCGCACCTCGTCCTATTTCGGCTATATCACCAACAACCCGCTTGAGCTGGTGCCGCCGCAATCGAACCTCACCGCCTCGCTGCTGTTCGAGCCGCGCGGCAGCCACTGGAACGTGGAATTGTGGGGCAAGAATCTGGAAAACAAGCTCAACATTTCGCAGCTCTTCCAGATCTTCGGTGCGTCCTACGCCAAGGTCGGGGTGCCGCGAACCTGGGGGCTCACGGTTCGCTACAAATATTGAAACGGGGGAAGGGCGCGCGCTGCCGGTCGCTGCGGCGCGCGCCCGATTTTTTGATCTGGCCGGCTTGGCGGCAGGGGTAACCCGATGCATCCACGCCGGCGCGTGGCGTTTTGGAGGATGGGATGGCGAGCAGCCGGTCCAGCATGAACTATGTCGCAACCGCCGTGATGGCATTGGCGCTGTCCGCGGGGCAGCCGCTCGCGGCGCAGACCGCCGCCGCGCCCGCCGGCGACAAGGCGACGCCGGGCGCAGCGGGGCCGGAGGTCAAAGATCCGTGGCTCGCCGAATGGCTGCGCCTCACCCCCGATCGCCGGCCCAAGCCGCTCGTCGCCGGGCGCGATTATGGGATGGACCCGGCAACCGGCGGCTTCATCTGGCCCAAGGCGACCCCCGAGGTGCATGAGGGCCAGCCGTTCCCCGGCGAGCTCAAGACCTGGGACCAGAACAGCTACGCCAGGAACGTCGACATGCTCGGCTTCTATCCGGGCGCGGATTCGCCGTTCCACGCCTGGGCCAATATCGCCGACTTCAACGGGCGGCGGTATCTCTACATCCACGATCGCGATTATCTGCGCATCCTCGACGTGACCGATCCGCGCCACGGCAAGACGGTCTATTCGAAGGGCGGCGTGTGGGGCCCGAAGGGGTCGAGCGAGAAGTTCGACGCCAATAACGTCCAGGATTATCTGGGCGGGGCGACGATCGTGTGGAACGCCAAGCTCGGCAAGCCGATCCTCGTCGCCTCGTTCGAGATCGGCCGCTACGGGCTGATGACCGAAAAGATGGAGCAGCCCGACAAGGTCGCGGCGCAGCGCCACTATAATTCGCTGAAGGGCTTCAAGGTGTTCGTCATGGACGGCCCGTTGCCGAGCCAGTGGCGGCTGATCGCGACACGCACCACCGACTATAAGCATCCCGATGCGCCGATCGGCCAGCAACAGGGATCGGGGTCGCTCGATTCGCCGGAATATTATGGCGGGCGTTACATGCTCCTGTCGGCCGCGCCGGACGACAGCTATGCGCTGAGCGAATATCCCAATTACCTCTATTCGCCGGGTTATCAGGTGTGGGACATGGCCGATCCGGCCGATCCCAAATTCGTCTCGCAGATATCGGTGCCGGGGCAGATCCTGGGCAATAAGGCGGACGAAAATGCCTATCTGATGAACCCGCGCGCGGGCAATCGCACCTCGTGGATGGGATCGCGGATGCCGATCTTCCTGCCCAAGCCATTGGAGGAAGGTGGCAAGATCGGGTTCGGCGCGATGGGCGGGCTCGGCCTGTGGTCGTTCGACCTGAGCGATCCGGCCAAGCCGCGGGTGCTGGGCAACGTCAACACCCCGCCGGCCTTCGCCGGGACCGAGTTCGATAATGCCGACGTCAGCCAATATGAGCGCACCGGCTATGTGCTGACGAGCGGCTATCCGATGAACCGCGATTGCTACGAGCCGTACAAGGACATTTTCGTGGTCGACGCGCGCGATCCGGCGCATCTTTCGGTCGCGGGCAAGCTGCCCCAGCCGCAGGTACCGCCCGGCGCGCCCTTCACCCATTTCTGCCAGCGCGGCGGCAATTTCGGGCCGAAGCGCTCCAATTCGATCGGCCAGCCGGGCACGTGGCGGCAGGGGATCATTCCTTATTCGTTCTACAATGCCGGGGTGCAATTGTTCGACGTGAGCAACCCTGCCGATCCCAAGATCGCGGGCTATTTCATCCCGCGCCTCGCCGATACGCGCGAGCTGCCTGAATATACCTTGGGCAAGGGCGTGCTGGCGATCTTCACCGAATATGATCGCAACATCATCTGGGCCTTTACCGAAAATGGCGCTTACGCGCTGTCCAGCCCCTTGCTTGGGGCGCCGGTGTTGAAGGCGCCGGCAAAGCCGTGGCCCCCGCGCTGAGCGAGATCATATGAAGATAGACGGATTCCTGCTGGCGATGCTCGCCGCCGTGGTGCTGGCGTTTCTCGCGCCGGGGCTGGGGGCGGAAGGCGGCGTGCTGCATATGGCGCAAGTGACCGAGATCGGTATTGCGCTGGTCTTCTTCCTCCACGGCGCCAACCTGTCGCCGCAATCGCTGAAGGCGGGCGCGGCCAACTGGCGGGTTCATCTCGCGGTGCAGGCGACGACCTATATCCTGTTCCCGCTGATCGGGTTCGCGATCTTCTTCGGGCTGCGCTCGACGCTCGCTTATGAAGTGCGGCTCGGGGTGTTCTTCCTCTGCGCGCTGTCGTCGACGATTTCATCGTCGGTGGCGATGACCAGCATGGCACGCGGCAATGTCCCTGCGGCAGTGTTCGATGCTTCGCTGTCGGGGATCGTCGGGATGGCGATCACCCCCAGCCTGATCGCGATGGTCGCGGCGGTCAGCGGCAAGCCGTTCCCGATCCTGCCCGCAATCGGCGATGTCGCGCTAACCCTGCTGTTGCCGTTCGCCGCCGGGCAAATCGTCCGCCCGCTGATCGCGACCTGGCTCGCGGCGCGCAAGCCGATCATCAACCGGCTCGACCGCGGGGTGATCGTGCTGATCGTCTATACCGCTTTCTGCGAGTCCACCGCGTCGGGGCTGTGGTGGCGCTATTCGCCATGGGTGATCGCCGAGATCGCGGCGCTCGCGGCGGTGCTGCTGGCGGTGGTGCTGGGGGTGACGACGCTGCTGTCGCGCATGTTCGGCTTCCCGCTGGCGGACGAAGTGACGACGGTGTTCTGCGGATCGAAGAAGAGCCTCGCCAATGGCGCGCCGATCGCGCGCATCCTGTTCGCGGGCAATCCGGCGATGGGGATGATCATGCTGCCGATCATGCTCTATCACCAATTGCAGCTGATCGTCTGCTCGATGCTCGCCCGGCGCTATGCCGCGCGGGCAGAGGCGGCGCTGCACTGAGCACACCACTCGACAGTATCGTTTCGGCCGCGTATTTTCCCTTTGTCACCCGGCATATAGTGGCCGCGGACACTGGAATCCCGCCGCTTGCTCCTTGCCCTCGCCATATTGTTCGCGCCGCTGCAGGAAATCCCCGTCGCCGCGCCGATCACGCATAACGGCGTGCGCCCGGCGGTCGCAGCGACGATCGCGGGCATCGCCAGCTTCACGCACTGGCCGCAACCGCAGGCACCGGTCCGCGTCTGCCTCGCGGGCGTAACGCAGGTTGCTGAGCGCGATTTTGCCGGGGTCTCGATCGACGATCAGCCGGTCGCGGTGACGCGGATCGATCGCCCGGCTGCGCTTGCCAGCACGCGCTGCTCGATCCTCTATATCGGACGGATGCCGGTGGCGGTCGCGCAGCGCCTGCTGTGGACCGGCTATGGCCGCGCGATCCTGACGATCGCCGAGGATGATCCCGAATGCCGCGGCGGGGCGATGTTCTGCCTGCGCATCGAGCCGGCGACGGTGCGCTTCGCGCTCAATCTTGACGCGATTTCGCGCGGCGCGGTGAAAGTCGATCCACGCGTGCTGCGTCTGACGCGAGGTGTGCATTGAGCGCCGAGCGCCTCCCGACATTGGGCCGGGCGCTGGCGCGCGTCCAGCAGCGCACGATGCTGCTGACCTTGCTGCTCGCGCTCGCCGCCAGCCTGCTCAGCGGCGTGCTGATGGTCGACAGCTATGTGCGGCAGAATATGCGGCTGATCGGCCAGCTCGCCGGCTATAGCGTCGAGCCGGCGGTGGTGTTTCACGATCCGACCGCGGTCGACGATGCGATCCGCCCGTTGCTGATGCGCGGCGACGGGGTGCGCACGGTGGTGGTGACTGCCGGCGACATGCGGGTCGAGGTGCGCCACGCCGGGAATGAGGCGCATGGCCTGCTCGGGTCGCTCAGGGATCGCGCCGCGGCGCTGCTCTGGGCCGAGCCGGCGGTCACGCGGATCGAACATGCCGGGCATGCGATCGGCGAGGTGCGCGTCTATGCCGGGCTGGGCGGGCTTGACGGCTATCTGATGCTCGGCGTGATCGACGGGTTGGGCGCGCTGATGCTGGCGGTGCTGCTGACCTATCCGATGGTCCGGCGACTCCACCGCCGTATCGCCGAGCCGATCGGGGCGATCGCCGCGATCGCCCACCGCGTCCAGACCGAGCGCGCATTGCATCTCCGCGCGCCGCGTGCGCCGATCGCCGAGATCGATTCGTTCGGACACGATTTCAACGCTTTGCTGGCGGAGCTGGAAGGCTGGCAGGCGCATCTCGCGCGCGAGAACGAAACGCTCGCGCATCGCGCGATGCACGATCCGCTGACCGGCCTCGCCAATCGCGCGTTGCTCGAGGAACGGCTGGCGAGCGAACTCAAACTGGCCGCCGCCGCCGATACCGGGCTGGCGCTGCTCTATATCGACGCCAATCGCTTCAAGGAGACCAACGACCGCTACGGCCACGCCGCCGGCGATCGGCTGCTGATCGAGATCGCCGCGCGATTG
>JAFKLV010000308.1 GCA_017304125.1 Sphingomonadales bacterium | reverse complement strand
GGCGCTGTGGAACCACGCGATCGGCTCCAGCCCCAGTTCCTCAAGCTTGTCCTCGGCGACGACGAGGCAGGCGGCGGCCGCGTCATTCTGCTGGCTGGCGTTGCCGGCGGTGACGATCGCGCCGGGGATCGTCTTGCCGTCGATCGGCTTCAGCGCGCCCAATGTCTCCATGCTGGCGTCGGCGCGATAGCCTTCGTCATGCGCGAAGATCACCGGATCGCCCTTGCGCTGCGGCACCGCGACCGGGACGAGTTCGTCGTCGAACAGCCCGTTCTGCCAGGCTGCCGCCGCGCGCTGGTGCGAACGGACCGCATAGGCATCGGCCTGCTCGCGGGTGATATTATAATCGCGTGCAAGATTCTCGGCGGTTTCGATCATCCCGGTGATCACCCCGAATCGCTCGACCGGCTGCGACATGACGCGTCCGCGGGTCAGGCGATCGTGGAGCATCATCCCGCCCGCGCGGGCGCCGCGGCGGCCCTCGACGGTATAATATTCGACGTTCGACATGCTCTCGACGCCGCCCGCGACCACCACGTCGCTCATCCCGGTCTGGACCATCAGCGCCGCATTGACGACCGCCTGCAGCCCCGAGCCGCAGCGCCGATCGAGCTGATAGCCCGGCACCTCGATCGGCAGCCCGGCGGCGAGCCACGCCCAATGGCCGATCGAGGGCGCCTCGCCATTGCCATAACCTTGCGAGAATACGACGTCATCGACGCGGGCGGGGTCGATTTTGGTCCGCTCGATCAAAGCCTTCAGCACCACCGCCCCGAGCCGCCCGGCATCGAGGCTGGCAAGGCTGCCACCGAATTTGCCCACGGCGGTACGGATCGGCGCGACAATCGCGGCGCGTCTCAGAGTCATCTCGGTCTCTCTCCTGCTATCCTCGTCAATCGCGCCGGCCATAGCTCGCGTGGTCAGGTCCCGCCAGCCCGTTGCCCGAAGCGGGCGTAGAGCGTCGGCAGGACGAACAATGTCAGCAGCGTTGCCGAGATCAGCCCGCCGATCACCACCGTGGCGAGCGGCTTCTGCACCTCGGCCCCGGCCCCCGCGCCGAGCGCCATCGGCACGAAGCCGAGGCTGGCGACCAGCGCGGTCATCACCACCGGGCGCAGCCGTTGCATCGCCCCGGCGCGTGCGGCTGCGGCGCGGTCCATCCCCGATCGGACGAGATCCTGGATCGAGCTGACCATGACGAGGCCGTTGAGCACCGCGATCCCGGATAGCGCGATGAACCCCACCGCGGCCGAGATCGAGAAGTCCATGCCGCGGGCGAACAGCAACAGCACCCCGCCGACCAAGGCGAAGGGCACGCCGGTGAACACGATCGCCGCGTCGCGGACATTGCCGAGCGCGCCGTAGAGCAGCAGCAGGATCAGCACGAAGCACGCCGGGATGACGAGCTTGAGCCGAGCGCTGGCCGATTGCAGATTCTCGAACTGGCCGCCCCATTCGAGATAGCTCCCCGCCGGCAGGCGCACCTGCGTGGCGATGGCATTCTGCGCCTCGGCGACGACGCTGCCGACGTCGCGCCCGCGCACATTGGCCTGGACGACGATCCGCCGCTTGCCATTCTCGCGACTGATCTGGTTGGGGCCGTCGACGATGCGGATATCCGCAACGCTCGCCAGCGGGACGAAGGCGCCGCCTGCCACCGGCACCTGCACGCGCGCGAGCAGGCCGAGATCGGCGCGCTGCGCATCGGACAGGCGGATCACCACCGGAAATCGCCGGTCGCCCTCGAAGATCATCCCCGATGTGCGCCCGCCCAACGTGGCGGTGATCACGTCCTGCACGTCCTGCGCGGTGACGCCGACGCGCGCCATCGCGTCGCGATCGACGCGGATATCGAGCATCGGCAGCCCGCTGGTCTGTTCGACCTTCACATCGGCGGCGCCCGCGGTCTTGCGCAGGATGCCGGCGATCTGTTCGGCCGTCCGCGTCATCGCGGCAAAGTCGTCGCCATAGACCTTGACCGCGATATCGCCGCGCACGCCCGCGATCAGCTCGTTGAAGCGCATCTGGATCGGCTGGGTGATCTCATAGGCATTGCCCGGGAAGGTCGCGAGCTTGCCTTCCAGCCGGGCGACCAGATCGGCCTTGGCCAGTTTCGGGTCGGGCCATTCGTTGCGCGGCTTGAGAATGACGAACATGTCGGTGGCGTTGGGCGGCATCGGGTCCGAGGCGAGCTCGGCGGTGCCGGTCTTGGAAAAGACGAACTTCACCTCTGGTTGGGCGGATAGCATCCGCTCGATCGGCACCTGCATCGCCTGACTTTGCTGGACCGAGGTGGCGGGGATGCGTAGCGCCTGTATCAACAGATCGCCCTCGTCGAGCTGCGGCAGGAACACCTGCCCGAGCGACGCGAACGCCGCGCCGGCCAGCGCGAGGCTGGCGAGCGCCGTGCCGATCGTCAGCGAAGGGCGCCGCATTGCCCGGTCGAGGCCGGGTTCGTAGCGGCGCTTGAGCCACGCGATGATCCGCCCGTCTTCCTCCGCGATCTTCTTCGATAGCCAGATCGCGATCGTCGCGGGGACGAAGGTAAGCGAGAGAATGAAGGCGATCGCAAGCGCGATGATCACGGTGAGCGCCATCGGCACGAAGGTCTTGCCCTCGACCCCGCTGAGCGTCAGCAGCGGGACATAGACGAGGATGATGATCGCCTGCCCATAGACCGAGGGCCGGATCATCTCGCGCGCCGCCGCGGCGACCGTCGCCAGCCGTTCGCGCCGGTCGGGCAGGCGACCCTCGCGATGTTGCTGCTCGGCGAGACGGCGCAGCGCATTCTCGACGATGATCACCGCGCCGTCGACGATCAGCCCGAAATCGAGCGCGCCGAGGCTCATCAGATTGGCCGATACCCCGGCGCGCAACATGCCGAAACCGGTCAGCATCATCGTGATCGGGATGACCAGCGCCGCGATCAGCGCGGCACGGAAATTGCCGAGCAGCAGGAACAGCACGACGATGACCAGCAATGCGCCTTCGCCAAGGTTCTTCGCCACCGTCCTGATCGTCGCATTGACCAAGGCGGTGCGATCGAGCACCGGCTGGACCACCACATCGGGGGGCAGCGAGGCGTTGATCGCGCGCAGCCGGTCGGCGACCGCGCTCGCCACCGTCCGGCTATTCTCGCCGATCCGCATCACCGCGGTGCCGACCACCACTTCGGTGCCGTTCTCGGAGGCGGAGCCCATGCGGATCGCCTGGCCGGTGCGCACCGTCGCGACCTGATCGAGCGTGATCGGCACCCCGCCGCGCGTCGCGATCACCGTCCGCGCCAGTTCGGCCTCGTTGCGGATCAACGCGTCCGAGCGCACCGCAAGCCCCTCGCCGTTGCGGTTGATGAACCCGCCGCCAACGCTGGTGTTGCTACGTTCGAGCGCGGTGCCGAGATCGGTCAGGGTCAGCCCGAGCGACGCCAGTTTCTGGACATCGGGGACGACCAGATATTGCTTGGCATAGCCGCCGATCGAATCGATCCCGGCGACCCCCGGCACGTTCTTGAGCAGCGGCGTGACGATCCAGTCCTGCGCGGTGCGCAGATAGGTGGCCTTATCCTCCTCGCTGACCAGCCTTTGCCCCTCGGGGGTGATATAGCTGCCGTCGGGCTGCTGGCCGGGCTCGCCGGGGCGATGTTTGTCGTCCTCGCGATGCTGGAGCCGGACGGTCCACATATAGACTTCGCCCAGCCCGGTGGCGATCGGTCCCATTTCGGGGCTGACCCCGGCGGGGAGATTTTCCTTCACGCCCGCCAGCCGCTCGCCGACCTGCTGGCGCGCGAAATAGATGTCGGTCGAATCCGCGAACACCGCGGTGACCTGCGCGAAGCCGTTGCGGCTCAGCGAGCGGGTATATTCAAGCCCTGGAATGCCGGCGAGCGCGGTCTCGATCGGGAAGGAGACCTGTTTCTCGACCAGCTCGGGCGACAGCGCGGGCGCGCGGACGTTGATCTGGACCTGATTGTTGGTGATATCCGGCACCGCGTCGATCGGCAGCCGGGAAAGCGAAACGGCGCCGATCACGGCGGCGATGGCGGTGAGCAGCAGGACGAGCCAGCGCTTCTCGACCGCCCAGGTGACGATATGGGCGATCATGGCTCAATCCTCATGCGCTGCTTCGCTCTTGCCGAGTTCGGCCTTGAGCGTGAAACTGCCGGTGGTGGCGATCTGCTCGCGCCCGGTGAGCCCGGTGCGGACGATCACCGCATCGCCCGCCGCGTCGCCGAGCGTGACCGGGGTGACCCGGAAGCCCCGCGGCGTGCGGACGAAGACCACATTGCGTCCCGCGATCGTCTGGATCGCAATGGTCGGCACGCGGATCGCGTCGCCGCCGGCATTGCCGCCAAGCTGGACCGAGGCGGTGACCGGCTCGCCCACGCGCCATTGCCCGGCGGCATTGTCGAGCGTGGCGATGACCGGCACGAGCCGGGTCTGCGCATCGAGCGCCGGCGAGACGAATTTGATATGCGCTACCGCCTGCCGCCCCGGCGCCGAGACGGTCACCGCCGCACCCGGACGGACCCGCCCGGCATCGCCCGGCTGGAGATTGAGCGCCAGCGATACCCGCGTGAGGTTCGCCACGCGGAACAGCTCGGCGTCGGCGGCGACCGTCTGTCCCAGCGTCACCGCGCGCGCGATGATCTGCCCCGCGATCGGCGCGACGATGCCGAGCCGGTTGAGCCCGCCGCCCCCGCCGCCGGCCGCCGAAACCTGTTGCTGCGCTTGCCGATAAGCGATGCGCGCTTCGGTTGCGGCGGTGCGCGCCGCGATCAGGTCCTGCTCGGGCGAGACGCGTTCGGCGAACAATCGCTGCTCGCGCGCAAGGTTGGAACTCGCGAGCGCGAGCCGCGCGCGCGACGCCTCGACCTCGCCCTTGAGCTGCGCGGCCTCGCGGCTTTCGATCACCGCCAGCGTCTCGCCGCGCGCGACCGACTGGCCGAGGTTGCGGTTGAGCGTGACGACACGGCCGCCGATCGCCGCCGACACGATTTGCGTGCCTTCCGGGTCGCCCTCGATCGTCGCGGGCAGATCGATCGTTCCCGCGCCGCCGCTGGTCGGACGGGCGAGCTGAATGCCTGCCGCGGCGATCTGGTCGGCGGTCAGGGTGATGACGTTTTCATTGGCGTGGGCGGTCTCATTGCCCGCGGCCTTTGGCGCGTCGGGCGCGCTGCCGCAGGCGGCGAGCGCCAGCGCGAGCGCGGCACTTACGATGATCGTCTTCATTGCGGGAACTCCCCTTGGGGCGCGGGGGCGGTGAGCCGCTCCAGCCGCGCGCGGGCATTCTGATAGGTGGCGAGCGCATCGATTGCGGCGACCCGCGTCTCGGCGAGCGTGCGTTCGGCATCGAGCAGGTCGAGCTGGCCGAACTTGCCTTCGCGATAACCGATCCGTGCGATCCGCGCGGCTTCCTGCGCGGCCGACAGCGCGGGGCCGGATGCGGCGCGCGCCGAGATGGCCGCATTGGCGACCTCGGCGCGTGCGTCGGTGATCGCCTGTTCGATATCGAGCGCGGTGACGCGGCGTTGCGCATCGGCCTTCGACCGCTCGGCGCGGGCCTGTGCGACCGCGGCGCGGCCGTTGTTGAACAGCGGGATCGGGATCGAGACGCTCAACACCGCCGCGGTGTCGTTGGTCGCTTCGAGCCGTCGCAGCGCCGGGCCGATATTGAGATCGGGCACGCGATTGGCGCGCGCCAGCCGCACGCCCGCATCCGCGATCGCGAGGTGCGCGTCCGTCGCCGCCAGTGCGAGCGTGCCCGCGGCGGACGGCGCTACCTCAGGCCCGTAAGTCGCTGCGGGAAGCCGATCGAGCAGTGCGTCGTCGAGCGCGCCGTCGATCGGGCGCGCGATGCGCCGGGCGAGATTGGCGCGGGCGGCAGCGGCCAGCCGGTCGGTGCGCTCGACATAAGCGGCGGCGTTGACGCGTGCGACGTCCGCGCGCTGTTCCTCCAGCGGCGAGGCGCGCCCGGCGCGGACCCGAACGCTGGCGGCGCGCAAGGCGTCGCCGGCGATCCGTTCCTGATCGCGCGCATGGGTCAGCCGCCGTTGCGCGGCGATCGCTTCGACGTAAAGCTGGGTGACCTGCAGCCTGACGTCTGCCGTCGCGACTGCGGCCTGCAGTTCGGCGCGCGACAATTGCGCATTGGCCACCGCGACGCGCGCGCTGCGCTTGCCGCCGAGTTCGATCGGCAGCGCGACGCCGATCGTCGTCTCGGCGCTGCGCAGTCCGCGATAGGCGCCCGATCCGACGACATTCTCGACCTGCCCTTGCGCGACCGGATTGGGCCGCAGGCCGGCGGTCGTGCGGTTCGCGCGCGCGGCGGCGATGCCGGCGCTGGCCGCTTCGGTGGCGGGGGCGGCCGCGCCGGCGGCGGCCAACGCCTCGTCCAAAGTGAGCGCCGGCGGTGCCGGACGCCCGGTTTGCGCCTGCGCCATCGTGGCGCAGGACGCTGCGGCGAGCATCGCCGCGAGCATCTTCTTCATGTTCGATAATCCTGACAGATGGTCTCGCGCCGGCGTGGGGCCGGCGGGCGGGACGGGTCAGGCTCTCGGCGGTCTCGCGGGGACGCTTTGGTCGCTGGCGACGAGTGCGCGTGCCGGGCTGCCACTCAGCGTGCTGGTCTCGCGGGTGCGGCAGGGCTGGGACGGGCCGGTTTCCGGCGTGCCCACGTCATGCCCGTGGCATAGGCCGTGATGATGCGGCAGGCCGTTGTCGCTGTCCGCCGGCACTTCGTCGCCGTCGCCGGGGGTGTGGACCGTGAACGCGATGCCGGTGGTGGTGCCCCCGGCCGCCTCGGCGGCGCGCGCCATCACCGACCAGCTGGTGAACACCAGCATCAGGCAGGCGAGAAGGGGCAGCAGCTTGCGCATCGCGCGCGCCTTTTATCAGCGGTTCGCAATTGCGTAACCCCCGTCAGGGGGTGTTGTGGTCGGCTTTTTGGGACAGATCGTCGCGTGGCGCGAACCGGCGCCAGTCGACCTGCGTCAGCAGCGCCAGCAGGATAAGCATGCCGATCTGGAGCGCGATCCCCCACGGGCTGGTGAGCGAACTGGCGAAGGCATCGCCCAGCGTCGTGCCGCGGATGCCCTTGGCCGAGGCGGCATAGATCGAATAGGAAATCACCCGGCCGACGAAGAAGGCGGCGGTAAAGCCGAGCAGGCGGATGCCCGCCAGCCCGGCGGCTTCGAACAATTGCGCCGATGGCAGCGGCGAGAGCGCGAACAGCCCGAGCCCCAGGATCGCCCCGCGCTGCCGCTTTTCCAGCACCTCGCGCGCACCCTCCAGATTGTGCTTGAGCTTTTGCGGGAGCCAGCCGCGCAGATAGCGAAAGCCGTAAGCGAGCGCCAATCGCCCCGACGCCGCCGCGATCGCGCTGACCAGCACGATCAGCGCGATCGGCAGATCGCTGTTGAGGCCGTAGAGAACGATGATCGACCAGGTCGGCGGCCCGAAGGCGGGCAGAAGATTGATACCGAAAACGATCAGGAACAGGATCAGTGCAGCGGTCATTGCGCGTGGCGGTACCGGATTTGCGCGGCGCCCGCGACCCTAAGACTTTCCGCCGATCCGCGCCCATGCCGCATGACCGGCCGGCTTGGGGGGCAGATTGGGGCTCACGCTGCGCAGCCCCTCGAAATCCAATATCTGCATCCGGCCTTTTTTGCGGTCGATATAGCCGGTCGCGTCGAGCCGTTTCAGCGTGCGGTTCACATGCACTGCGGTGAGGCCGAGCAGGTCGCCGATGAATTGCTGGGTCAGCGGAAAATCGAATGCGCCGTCGGTGACGAGACCGGCGGCCTCGAGCCGATCGTACAGATCGAGCAGGAACGCGGCCATCCGCGCCAGCGCCGATGCGCTGCCGATCCAGGTTAGCGCCTGCGTCAGCGCGACGCGTTCCTTCTGCGCATTGAGCAGCAGCGCCACGGTCAGCCGGGGATGTTGCTCGATCACCCGCCCGATCGCCGCATTGGAGATCGGGCACACTGACGCATCGGTGATCGCCTCCAGCGTTTCCCCCGCGCTCGACAGGACGAGGCTGGGGAAACCGAGCATATCGCCCGGCACATGGACCTTGATCACCTGCCGTTGCCCGTCGCGCAGGATCACTGATGAGGCAGCCCAGCCCGCCAAAAGGAAAAACACGCCGTTGACCGGATCGCCCTCGCGGCGGATCGGCTGGTGGCGCGCGATCCGGCGAGGATTGGCTGCCCAACCGCGGACAAGGTTAATGTCGGCAGGCGGCAGGCTGATGAATTCTTCAAAACGGTGAAATGGTGGCTGCATCCGGCTTCCTCAAATGCGATCGCCATCAATCAACGCGTAACGCGCTGCATTCACCGATGTCACTAACATAGGTGATTCGATACGAGGCAGTATCCGGCTATTTGCGAAGCTAATTCAGCGGCTCTGCGATGAGCTGTGCACCTTCCGGCCCGGGTGGGACGGTGGCGCTGAAGCGGAGCGTGAAGAGGATCGCGCCGGCATGATCGGTCACCTCCATCTTCCATTCCTCGCCGCGCCAGAAATTCTCGCCGATTTCGCGTATGACATCGCCGGATAATCGGATCGCCACGCGCTTCGCCGCATCCAGATCGGGCAATTCATGCCCTTCTGCGTCGGGAAGGGCCACTCCGTCATGGATATTGAAATAATATGCCGGCATACGGTTTTCCCGTCGCGAAGACGGCCAATCTCAATAGATTCCGGTTGGCGCCACTATATAGCTTAAGCCATCGCGCGCCACGGCTAATTTAGCCCAACTTTGCGTGCCGCGCCTTCACTCAGGTTAATGCCGCGGTTGCTATCCTGTGAGATCAGGGCGCGGCATAGCAACAGGAGCGGGCATGTTCGATCAGCAGGATCTCGCCTATTTTGCCAGACGGGCAAAGCAGGAGCGGGAGAGAGCGGAAGTGGCGCCCGAGCCCGCTGCCCGGCGCGTCCATCTGGAACTCGCCGACGAATATGACCGGCGCGCCCAGGGCCAGGAGCCGCGCCCCGTCCACCAGCGCGAGTGACGAGCGGGGGTTGCGCCAGCCGGTCTTTCGGAGCCTAGTTGGCCGCGCGGCGTTAGTCTCCGGGATGCAAGGAGAAACGGATGCGCTTTGGTCTGCTCGGGTCGTCGCTGCTGGCGATGTCGTTGATGTTGCCGAATTGCGGCTCAGCGCAAAAAGACCCCGGCCAGACCACCGACGTCGCGGTGCCGGCGCAGCCGGAATGGAGCGCGGCCGCGGCCGGCCAGTTGCGCGACGCGATCGCCCGGCGCGCCGCGCATGGCCTCGATCATATGCGCTTCGGCAGCGATGCCGACACCGCGGGCGCGCTCGACGATAAGAAGCTGACC
>JAFKLV010000307.1 GCA_017304125.1 Sphingomonadales bacterium | reverse complement strand
TTGCCCAGCACGACCGGATCGGCCGCCTCGAGGTGCGAGGGGTTGGCGACGAGCGACATATGGACCTTGTGCCCGTCGAACTCGCGGTCGGTGGAGGTGCCGAGGTGATATTTGACGTCGCCCGATCCGCCGATGTCATCGGGGTTGGCCGAGCCGCCGGCGAATTCGTGGAAGATCACGCGCAGCGGCTTCGCCATCACATTGGCGAGCACGTTGAGCCGGCCGCGGTGCGCCATGCCGATCACGATCTCGTTGACGCCCATCTGGCCGCCGTACTTGATCACGCTCTCCATCGCGGGGATCATCGATTCGCCGCCGTCGAGGCCGAAGCGCTTCGTGCCGACATATTTGCGGCCGAGGAACTTTTCCCATTGCTCGGCCTCGATCACCTTGGTGAGGATGGCCTTCTTGCCGGCGTCGGTGAATTCGATCGCCTTGTCTTTGCCTTCCATCCGGTCCTGGAGGAAGCGGCGCTCCTCCACGTCCGCGATGTGCATATATTCAAGGCCGACATTGCCGCAGTAATTGGCGCGGAGGATGTCGACCAGCTCGCGCACGGTCGCCCATTGCAGCCCCAGCGTGCCGCCGAGATAGACCGAACGATCGAGATCGGCGTCGGAGAAGCCGTGATATTCGGTGGTGAGGTCCGCCGGCAGCTCGCGCAGCCCGGAAAGGCCGAGCGGATCGAGATTGGCGGCGAGGTGACCGCGCACGCGATAGGTGCGGATCAGCATCTGCGCGCGGATCGCGTCGGCGGCGGCCTTGACCACTGCGTCCTGATCGGGGGCAGGGGCCGCGGCGGGCGCGGGCTTGCCGCCCTTTGCGGGCTTGGGCGCGGGCTCCATCTGCGTCGGATCGAGCGCCGCGGTGAGATCGTCGGTCGAGGTCAGTGGCCAGCGGGCATTTTCCCACGACGGCCCGGAAGCCGCGCCTTCGAGTCCCTCGAAGAAAGCGCGCCAGCCCGGCTCGACGCTATCCGGCGACGCCTTGTAGCGCGCGTAGAGCGCATCGATGAACGCCGGCGAGACGCCGCCTGCGATATCCGCGAAATCCTGGCCTTCGTAGCCCATGACGCTTTTGTCCTCGGGCACCCTGGGGAGATGCCGTTGTCGCCCCGGAAGCAACATGCCTCCGGGGCGGAATGATCAACCCTTCAACACTTCGAGCAAGGTCGAGCCGAGCTCGCTCGGGCTCGCCGCGACCTTGATCCCGGCGGCTTCCATCGCCGCGATCTTGTCCTCGGCGCCGCCCTGGCCGCCCGACACGATCGCGCCGGCGTGACCCATGCGACGGCCCGGCGGCGCCGTGCGCCCGGCAATGAAGCCGGCCATCGGCTTCTTGCGCCCGCGCTTGGCCTCGTCCTTGAGGAACTGCGCCGCTTCTTCCTCGGCGGAGCCGCCGATCTCGCCGATCATGATGATCGACTGGGTCGCCTCGTCGGCGAGGAACAGCTCGAGCACGTCGATGAAGTTGGTGCCGTTGACCGGATCGCCGCCGATGCCGACCGCGGTGGTCTGGCCGAGGCCCGCGTTCGAGGTCTGGAACACCGCCTCATAGGTGAGCGTGCCGGAGCGCGAGACGACGCCGACCGAACCTTCGCGGAAGATGTTGCCCGGCATGATGCCGATCTTGCACTGGTTCGGGGTCAGCACGCCCGGGCAGTTCGGCCCGATCAGCCGCGACTTGGAGCCGGAGAGGGCGCGCTTCACCTTGACCATGTCGAGCACCGGAATGCCCTCGGTGATGCACACGATCAGCGGCACTTCCGCGTCGATCGCCTCGAGGATCGAGTCGGCCGCGAAGGGCGGCGGAACATAGATCACGCTGGCATCGGCGCCGGTCTTGGCGACGGCTTCGGCGACGGTGTCGAAGTTCGGCAGGCCGAGCTCCTCATGCACCGTGCCGCCCTTGCCCGGCGTCACGCCGCCGACCATCTGCGTGCCGTAATCGAGCGCGGCCTTCGTGTGGAAGGTGCCCGTCTTGCCGGTCATCCCCTGGGTGATGACCTTGGTGTTCCTATCGACGAGGATGCTCATTGGCTCTCCAATCAAACCTCAAAATCCCCCCCGGCGCGGGGCCGGGTCCAGATCACTGGACCCCAGCCCGCGCCGGGGCGGGAAATTCACAATCAGGCGAGCGAGCTATCGATAGCCTTGCACGCCACGAGCAGTTCCTTGACCGCATCGACCGAGACCTGAAGGTTGGCCTTCGCCTCGTCGCTGAGCTTGACCTCGACGACCTTCTCGACGCCGCCGGCGCCGATGATCACCGGCGCGCCGACGTAGAGATCGTCGACGCCATATTCGCCCGACAAATGCGCGGCGGCCGGCAGGATGCGCTTCTGGTCATAGAGATAGGCCTCGGCCATTGCGATGCCGCTGGTCGCCGGGGCGTAATAAGCCGAGCCGGTCTTGAGCAGCGCGACGATCTCGCCGCCACCGCCGCGGGTGCGCTTGACGATCTCGTCGACCTTTTCCTTGGTCGAGAAGCCCATCGCGATCAGGTCGCTGACCGGGATGCCGCTGACCGTGCTATATTCGAGCACCGGCACCATCGTGTCGCCGTGGCCGCCGAGCACGAAGGTGTTCACGTCCTTGACCGACACCTTGAACTCTTCGGCGAGGAAGTGGCTGAAGCGCGCCGAGTCGAGCACGCCGGCCATCCCCACGACCTTGTTGGTCGGCAGGCCGGAGAATTCGCGCAGCGCCCAGACCATCGCGTCGAGCGGGTTGGTGATGCAGATGACGAACGCGTCGGGCGCGTTGTTCTTGATGCCTTCGCCGACCGACTTCATCACCTTGAGGTTGATGCCGAGCAGGTCGTCGCGGCTCATGCCCGGCTTGCGGGCGACGCCGGCGGTGACGATGATCACATCCGCTCCGGCGATATCCTTGTAATCATTGGTGCCGGTGATCTTGGCATCAAAGCCTTCGACCGGGCCGCACTGCGACAGGTCGAGCGCTTTGCCCTGCGGCACGCCCTCCACCACGTCGAACAGGACGATATCACCCAAGCCCTTGAGGGCGGCCAAATGCGCGAGCGTACCGCCGATGTTGCCGGCGCCGATCAGCGCGATCTTCTTGCGGGCCATTCCATCCCTTTCACTAGAGGTTGCGACGTGAATGGAAAGGCCGCCTACGCCTATCCGTCACCCGGGGCAACCCGTTAAAGCAGGAAGGTTAAGGTTTTTATTGCGAGTGTTTTGCAATATCAATAAACCCGCTTGCCGCTAGGGCTCAGGCACCGTGGCCGGCGGCGAGATATTCTTCCGAACGCATCTCTTCCAACCTGCTGACGGTGCGCTGAAACTCGAAACGGCCGTCGCCGGTGGGGTAGAGCGCGTCGGGCTGGGCATCGGCCGCGGCGAGCAATTTGACCTTATGCTCGTAGAGCGCGTCGATCAGGCTGACGAAGCGCGCCGCCTCATTGCGGTTCTCCGGCCCGAGCATGGGGATGCCGACCAGAATGACCGTGTGGTAACGCCTTGCGATCGCAAGGTAATCCGCGCTGCCGCGAGCCTCTGCGCAGAGTCGCTTGAAGCTGAATACCGCGACGCCCTTGAGCGATTTGGGGACATGCAGCGTGCGGCCCTGGACGAGGATATCCTCGCTCGGGACGTGATCGCGGTCCTCGGGCGGATAATCGGTCAGGCGGAAGAAGGCGGCGGAAAGTTCGGCGGTCGCCTTGGGGCCGTTGGGGACGAGCCAGGTATCCTGCTGGCCCAAGCGGTCGCGACGGTAATCGACCGGGCCGTTCAGCGCGACGACGTCGAGCCGTGCCTCGATCAGCGCGATAAAGGGAAGGAAATGCTCGCGGTTGAGGCCGTTCTTGTAGAGATCGCCCGGCGCGCGGTTCGAGGTGGTGACGACGGTGACGCCCGACTCGATCAATGCGGTGAACAGCCGCGAGAGGATCATCGCATCGGGCGAATTGGTGACCATCATCTCGTCGAAGGCGAGGAGGCGCGCTTCCTCGGCCAGCGCATTGGCGACGGGGACGATCGGATCGCCCTGTTCCTTGCGGCGCTCGATCGCGATGCGGCCGTGCACCTCGAGCATGAATTCGGCGAAATGGACCCGGCGCTTCCGCTCGATCGCGACATTGGCGAAGAACAGATCCATCAGCATCGATTTGCCGCGGCCGACATCGCCCCACAGGTACAGGCCGCGCGGCGGGACCGGGCGGCGGCGGAACAGCCCCTTGGTGCGCGGATGCTCCAGCTCGGCGGCGAGCGCATCGAGCCGGCGTGCGGCGGCAGCCTGCTCCGCATCGGGGCGCAGTTCGCCGGCGGCGACCAGCGCGTCATAAGCGGAGAGAAGATTGCCCATATTTCAGCCTTTTGCCTTCCCGGCGCAGGCCTGATTGTGCCCGGCCTGGTGCCGGGACGGTGGATAGCGCCGGACAGAGTTGATTAGGTTCGCGGTGCCGACGGCTTCCTGATCGTGGCGGAAAATTCCGCCACCACGTCATTCTCGCCCTGCAGCACCAGCCCGCGCAGGAACAGCAGTCGACGGGTCTCGCGCAGCAGCTCGACCTCGGCCTCCAGCGGCTCGCCGATCCGGCCGCCGCCGATGAAATGCGTGTTGAGATCGAGCGTCACCGCGGTGCCCGCGGTGATCAGCCCGAAGCTGCGCGCCGCGGCGAACAGCGAAACGTCGATAAAGCCGAGCATCGCGCCGCCGTGGACGACATTGGCGAGGTTGGAATGCCGCCGCTCCGGGGTCATGCGCACGCGGGCGCGATCCCCGTCGCGACGCACCATCATCTCGCCGAGGAAGGCGGTGTAGCGCGTCGCGTCCTTGAAGCCCCATTTCATCCAGCCGGGATGATCGGGATGCTCTTCGTAAAGGAATTCGGGTTTCGGCTCGGTCATCGAAGTGGCGGGCGAGCGGTCAGACGAGCCGCTCGACCTCCATCTTCTTGATCTCGGCGATCGCCTTGGCGGGGGACAGGCCCTTGGGGCAGGCGTTGGCGCAGTTCATGATCGTGTGGCAGCGATAGAGCCGGAAGGGATCTTCCAGCGCGTCGAGCCGCTCGCCGGTCATCTCGTCGCGGCTATCGGCCAGCCAGCGATAGGCCTGGAGCAGGATCGCCGGGCCGAGAAACTTGTCCGAATTCCACCAATAGCTCGGGCAGGAGGTGGAGCAGCAGGCGCACAGGATGCACTCATAGAGGCCGTCGAGCTTGTTGCGATCCTCCGGCGACTGTAGCCGCTCCTTGCCGGCGGGCGGCGGGGTCACCGTCTGCAGCCACGGCTTGATCGAGGCATATTGCGCGTAGAAGTGCGTGAAATCGGGGACGAGATCCTTGATCACTTCCATCGCGGGGAGCGGGGTGATCTTCACCTCGCCCTTCACGTCCTCGATCGCGGTGGTGCAGGCGAGGCCGTTCTTGCCGTCGATGTTCATCGAGCACGAGCCGCAAATGCCCTCACGGCACGAGCGGCGGAAGGTGAGCGACGAATCCTGCTCCGCCTTGATCTTGATCAGCGCGTCGAGCACCATCGGGCCGCATTCGCCGAGATTGACCTCGAACGTGTCGTAGCGCGGGTTCTCGCCCGAGTCGGGGTCGTAACGATAGATTTTGAAATTCCGCATCTTGCCCCCGGGCTGGGGCGAGGGGATCTTCCGTCCGCCCTTGATCTTGCTGTTCGCGGGCAAGGTGAATTCGGCCATCGTTCTTCCCGATTCAGTCGTTTGCGGTCTTGGAGCGGCGCCCGCTCCAGTCGAGATTGCGCGTCAGGTACATGATGCCGGCCAGCGCCGCAAACAGGAGAATCGCTCCAATCAACAATGAATAGGCTTCAAGGCTCAGCAGTACGTAGAGAATCGCGTAGAGCCCGGTGAGCAGGGCGGCGATATAGCCGCCGCGCGGCCAGCTTCGCAGCACTGCGGCCGAATAAGCGGTGAGCAGCCCGACGATCGCTGCCGCGGCGAGGATATAGGCGAGCGCGAAGCCGATCACCTCGGCGAAGGCGAGCAGCATGACGAAGAACAGCACCAGCCCCGCGCCGACCAGCAGATATTCCGCCGTCGCGACGCGCACCCCCGCGATCACGTCGAACATCAGGAACGCCATGAAGGTGAAGCCGACGAACAGGAAACCGTATTTCACCGAGCGATTGACCTGGCTGTAGAGGTCGACCGGCGAGATCAGATCGACCCGCGCCTCGTAATCGCCCGCCGCTTGCGAGGTGTCATAGCGGTCGCCGACCGGGGTTTCGCGCGTATCGGGCGTGGACTCGCCGGCCGACACCAGCGCGCGGCCGAGCGCGAGATTGCCGATCCGCCAGGTCGCGCTGAACCCGTCGGCCGATATTTGTTGCGCAGTCGGCAGGAAGCCGCCGCGGAAACTGGGGTGCGGCCATTTCGACGTCACCGTCCAGCGCGTGTCGCCGGCCTGCGGGGCGAGCGCGATCCAGCCGTTGCCGCGGAAGGTGAACCGGAAATCGGCGGTCATCGCGCGCGTCTTGAGCGGTGTCGCGTCGAGCCAGGTGAAGAACCCCGCGCCGCCGGTGGCGGGCGCGCCCTTGCCGGGTTGCAGCCCGAGCCTGGCGCCGTCGACCGTCACCGTGGGCGGCGCGCCGTAAAGCCCGCGCGCGTCGCGCAGCCCGAAGCGCAGCTCGGCACGATCGAAGAACAGGCGGTCCGGCGTGATGCCGAAGCGCGCCAGATCCGTCGGCAAGGCGAAACGCGCGGTCCCGTTCGCCGCCGCCTCGAACAGCACCGCTTCGTAGATCGAGCGCCGCCGGCGTTCGGGGGTGAGATCGGTGTGCAGATAAGCCTGTTCGGGCGCCAGCGTCAGCTCGCGCCACACGGTCTTGGTCTTGGCGACCTGTCGCCCGCCTTCGTTGACGGTTTCGGTGGTTTCTTCCTGATAGGGGAGCACCAGCACCGGCCCGGCGATCGTCTGCGGCCCGCCCCAGCCTTCGGCGATCGAGGCGCGCGCCACCTGCGATTGTGATTGCCGGTCATAGACCAGCAAATAGATCGCGAAGAGCGGGATCGCGAGCAGCAGGCCGATCAGCACCGCGATCAGCAGCTTGCGGCCGGGGGTCCGTTCTCCAATCGCCATCTGATGACCTCTCGTCGATGAGTGGAGATGAATTAACGATGAAATGAGTGTGCAGCAATGCGCAGCGACCTATGAAGTCAAGGCGCAATGGATCGTGCGCCCGCCAGCCGCGTTGGACCGTTGATGGATGATTGATGGGAAGGGGAAGGTCGACAATGCGTATTGCCGGTATCGCCGTGATGATTGCCGCTGTGCTGCTGCCGGCGGGAGCGATTGCGCAGGAGGTGCGCGAAGCGCAGGATAATAAGGAGGATTCGACGATGTCCGAGGCGGGCAAGATCGCCGCGCGCCCGGTTCATGACGTCGGCCTCGCCAACAAGAAGGTGCCGCCGGTGCTGCTCGATGCGGAGGATGCGCCGTACAGCACCAGAGGCACCGGATCGTGCGCCCAGATCAGCGGCAGGCTGCGCGATCTGGACAAGGTGCTGGGGCCGGATTTCGACGTGCCGTCGGAGGATAAGGGCACCCGCGCCGGGCAGATCGCCAAGATCGCCGGCGAAACCGCGGTCGATACGATCATCCCGTTTCGCGGGCTGGTGCGCGAGGTGAGCGGCGCGGCCGCGGCGCAGCGCCGGATGCAGGCGGCGACCTATGCCGGGCTTGCGCGGCGCGGCTTTCTGCGCGGGATGGCGAAGGCGAGGGGCTGCAAGGTCTAACCGTCAGAACGGGAAAAACACCGGGATCGTCGCGATCGCCACCGCAAAGGTCAGCAGGTTGAGCGGCAGGCCGACCTTGACGAAATCGAGGTAGCTGTAGCCGCCCATCTGATAGACGATGACGTTGGTTTGGTAGCCAAAGGGCGTCGCGAAGGCGAGGCTCGCGGCCATCATCACCGCGACCAGGAACGGGCGCGGGCTGACCCCCAGGCTTTCGGCCAGCGCGATCGCCACCGGCGTGATCAGCACCGCGACGGTGGCGTTCGACAGCAATTCGGTCAGCACTAATGTCACTGCATAAAGCGCGATCAGCGCGACGAGCGGGCTCAGCCCCTTGAGCGAGCCGACGAAACGCTGCGTCGTGGCGGCGGCGAGGCCGCTTTCCTCCATCGCGATGCCGAGCACGACCATCCCGGCGATCAGGATCAGGATTTCCGGCCGCAGCCCGTGATAGGCCTGATCGGCGGTGATCACGCGCAGCAGGATCAGCAGCACCGCGCCGGCGAAGGCGGTCGCCGCGATCGGCGCCACGTTCATCGTCGCCAGCGCGATCGCGGCGGCGAACACCGCGAACGACAAGGCCGCCTTGCCCGGCGCAAATGGCTGTTTCTCGGCAAAAACCTCGGGATCGCCGAGTTGCCCCGAGCCGAAATCGGCGGCCGACGACACCGCCACTTCGGCCGGCTCGGCGGGCGCATCCTGCTCGGCGATATTGCGCAGCATCCGGCCGCTGAACAGAAACAAATAGAGCCCGCCGGCCAGCGCTACGGTCAGCCCGACCGGGGTGATCTCGAATATCCCGAACCGCGCCTGCCCGGCGAGCCCGGCCATGTCGTTGACCAGCAGATTGGTCGACGTGCCGATCAATGTGGTGCAGCCGAACAGCACCGTCACATAGGAAAGCGGCATGAGATAGCGTTTGGGCGACAGCTTCATCGCGGTCGACACGTCGCGGATGACGGGCGCCGCGAGCACCACGATCGGCGTATTGTTGAGAAAGGCCGAGGTGCTGCTGATCGCCCCCAGCAATATCCATATGCCGATCGCGCCCATGCGTTTGCATAATTTTACACCGGCGGCGATGGCCCGGTCGAGCAAACCTGATAGTTCCAGCGCGTAAGAAATTACGAAGAGCGACGCTAGCGCGATGATCGCGGGGCTGGCGAAGGCGCTCTGTACTTCGACCGGGCGCACTACGCCGGTCATCAGCAATACTGCAGCCCCGGCCAGCGCGACGACATCGGCTCTGATCTTGTCCCAGATCATCGCGCCGACGACGCCGATCAATACTACTAGAGTAATAATCTGATCTAGCGTCATATTTTCGAGACCGCATGCTCGGGGAAATGGCAATCTCGTGACACGATAATCTTCACTTTCATACGCATGGACTGGATCATCAGGTTCGATGTGCTATCAAGGACTGATGCAAGAGCCAAGCCCAAGAAAAAGTCGTCTCGCCATTGCCGGGGGCGTGGTTGCCGTGTTGGCGGTGGGTTTCGGCGGGTTCGTGCTCGGCCGCGAGACGATGGCGGTCGCGCCGCCGCCGCCCCCCGCCGCACCGGTCGAGGCGCTGGCGCCGGTGCAACCCGCACCGCCGCTCCCGACGATGCTTGTCCGGCGCGACATCCTCGAACTGGCGCGATCCGCAG
>JAFKLV010000306.1 GCA_017304125.1 Sphingomonadales bacterium | reverse complement strand
CGCACAACCGGTTCGCGATTAGGCCTCGCATGATGACTTCTCCCGTTATCCTGCTCGTCGAAGACGATCCGGCATTGCGTATGCTCACCGCGCGCGCGTTGCAGGAAAACGGCTTTGTCGTCCGCCCCGCGTCCGCCGCGCCCGAGATGTGGCTGGCGCTCGATTCGGGGCCGGTCGATCTGGTCCTGCTCGATATCATGCTGCCCGGCACCAGCGGGATCGATCTGTGCCGCGCGCTGCGCCAGAAAAGCGACGTGCCGATCATCTTCATGTCGGCGCGCTCGAGCGAGATGGATCGCGTGGTCGGGCTCGAGCTGGGCGCGGACGATTATATCGCCAAGCCGTTCGGGGTGCGTGAGCTGGTCGCGCGGGTCCGCGCGGTGCTGCGCCGCCCGGCGCTCGATCGCGGCACCGGCGCGCGCGAGGCCGGGCTGATGACCTTCGAGGGCTGGACGGTCAATCTGCCGCGGCGCGAGCTGATCTCGCCGACCGGCGCGGTGGTCGACCTTACCGGCGCCGAATTCGACCTGCTGGTGGTGCTGGCCGATCATGCCCAGCGCGTGATCGCGCGCGAGCGGCTGATCGAATTGTCGCGCACCCGGCTGGGCGACAGCTCGGATCGCTCGATCGACGTGCTGGTCAGCCGCTTGCGGCGCAAGCTGTCGAGCGAGGGCCATGCCGCGCCGATCGTTACGGTGCGCGGGGTCGGCTATATGCTCAACGTGCCCGTCGAGCGCCATTGAGGAAGCTGATTCCCTCGACCGGCCTGCTCGGACAGGTCGTCGCGATCCTGCTGCTGACGATGCTGATCGAATTCGGCGTCTCGACCCTGCTCTACGAGCGTGCCAGCCAGTTTTCGGTGCGCGACGACGAAGCGCGGCGGCTGGCCGAACATCTCGTCATCAGCCGCCGGCTGGTCGAGGATCGTGCGGCGACCGCGCGCACCGAGATGGCGGGCGATCTCACCACCGACCGCTACGAAATCCATTGGGACCGCGAGCCGCCGCACGTCCCCCCGGTGGCGCCCGCGCTCGATCAGATGCGCCGCCAGATCGTCGAATGGGAGCCGTCGCTCGGCACGCGCAATTTGCGGCTCAGGCTGACCTTGCCGGGGCGCAGCTCGGCGGTGAGTGGCGGGTTGCAGCTCGACGACGGCACCTGGCTGCATTTCCGCACGCTGGAGCCGGTCGCGCGGCTCAATTTCGGGTTCGAGCGCGTCGCGCTGGCGCTCGTCCCCGCGATCGCGCTGATGGTGATCGGCGGGTTGATGCTGCGCCGTGCATTGCTGCCGCTGCGTCGGCTGGCGGTGGCGGCGGATCGGGTGGGGCATGACGAGGTCGAGCCGGTGCCGGAGGACGGGCCGGGCGAGGTGCGCCGCGTGGTCGCCGCGTTCAACCGGATGCAGGCGCGAATCCGCGCGCTGATCGACAATCGCACCCAGGCGCTGGCCGCGGTCGGGCATGATCTGCGCACTCCCCTTGCGCGGCTGCGGCTGCGCAACGAGGCGGTGGCGGACGAGGAGACGCGCACCGCGATCGATCATGATCTGGTCGAGATGGAGGCGATGATCACCTCGCTGCTCGCCTTTCTCGGCGGCGAGAGCGATCCCGAGCCGCCGGTGCCGGTCGATCTGGCGGTGATGTGCGCCACGTTGGTCGACGATGCCGATGATGCCGGGCGCGTCGCGGATTATGTCGGGCCGAATCACCTCGAGCTCAGCCTGCGCCGTTCGGGCTTCAAGCGCGCGCTGACCAATCTCGTCGACAATGCGCTGCATTATGGCGAGCGGCTGACGATCGCGCTGTCGAGCGACGGCGCGGCGGTGACGGTGCGGGTGATCGACGACGGGCCGGGCATCCCCGAGGATCAGCTCGCCATGGCGATCCAGCCGTTCGTCCGGCTCGATCCGGCGCGCCGCCACGACACGGTGGGGTTCGGGCTGGGGCTGGCGATCGCGTCGCAGGCGGTGCAGGCCGAGGGCGGCACGCTGACGCTGGCTAATCGCGCGCCGCATGGGCTTGAAGCGACTATCCATTTGCCCGGACACAAAATTTAACATTCCCGCGGCGCCGCAGCAAAATTGCCGCCTTAGTTATCCTGCTCCATGACAATAGGAGCAGATCCAGTGAACGACCTGATCGGACGCGTCTTCAGCTTCGAGAAGCAGGTATTCCCGAACCAGCAGGCGCTTTATGCCAAGCTGACCACGCACGGGCAGAGCCCCAAGGCGCTGATGATTTCCTGCGCTGATTCGCGCGTCGTCCCCGAACATATCATGCAGGCGGAGGCCGGCGATCTGTTCGTCTGTCGCAACGCGGGCAATATCGTCCCGCCGTTCGCGACGATGAACGGCGGCGTTTCCTCGACCGTCGAATATGCCGTCGCCGCGCTCAAGGTGCGCGATATCATCGTCTGCGGCCATTCCGACTGCGGCGCGATGAAGGCGCTGGTCAACCCCGAGATGCTCGAAGGGATGCCCAATGTCGCGGCGTGGCTGCGCCACAGCCAGGCGGCGAAGTCGGTGCTAGACGCCTCTTACCCCAATCTCGAAAATGGCGCGGCGGTGCGCGCGGCGAGCCTCGAGAATGTCGTGGTGCAGATCGCGCATTTGCGCACGCATCCGTCGGTCGCGGCGGGGATCGCGCGCGGCGAGATCGCGCTCCACGGCTGGTTCGTCGATATCCACGCCGGCCAGATGCTCGCGCTCGACGGCGACAGCGGGCGTTTCCTTGCGGTGCGTGAAAACGAGCCGCTGCCGGTCGCGGTGCGCGCCGCGCGGCGCCTTGCCGCCGACTTCGTCGAGGCGGAGGCGGCCGAGTAATGAGCGAGGCCATTTCCACGCGGCCCGGCGTGTCGGTGCCGCGGCTGCAATTCCTCGGGCGCGATTTAACCTCGTCGATCGTCGTGTTTCTGGTCGCGATGCCCTTGTGCATGGGCATCGCGATCGCGTCGGGCGTGCCGCCGGAAAAAGGGCTGATCACCGGGATCATCGGTGGGATCGTCGTCGGCTCGCTCGCCGGATCGCCGCTGCAGGTCAGCGGCCCCGCCGCGGGCCTCGCGGTGATCGTGTTCGAGCTGGTGCGCGATCAGGGCTTCAGCGCGCTCGGTCCGATCCTGATTCTGGCCGGCGCGATCCAGGTCGCCGCCGGTGTGTTCAAGCTCGGCGGCTGGTTCCGCGCGATCAGCCCGGCGGTGGTGCACGGCATGCTCGCCGGGATCGGCGTGCTGATCGTTGTCGGCCAGTTCCATGTGCTGTTCGACGCCAAGCCACTGGCCAACGGCCCCGCCAACCTCGCGGCGATGCCGGGCCGGCTGCTCGGCCTGTCGCCGTATAATATGGCGGCGGCCGAATTGGCGTTCATCGTCGCTTTGGCGACGATCGGCGCGATGCTGACCTGGGAGAAGGTGCGCCCGGCGTCGTTGCGGCTCGTGCCCGGCGCGCTGGTCGGCGTGGTGGTGGGCACGTTGCTCACCGTCGCGCTCGGGCTCGATGTCGCCAAGGTGCAGGTGCCCGCGTCGATCACCGCGGCGATCTCGCTGCCGGAAAGCGGTTTCTGGATGAAATGGCTCGATCCGTCGGTGATCGCGGCCGCGGTGGCGATCGCCTTCATCGCGTCGGCGGAAACGCTGCTGTCGGCGGCAGCGGTCGACAAGATGCACGATGGCGTGCGCACCGACTATAATAAGGAGCTGCGCGGGCAGGGCATCGGCAATCTGTTGTGCGGCGTCGCCGGCGGTCTGCCGATGACCGGGGTGATCGTGCGCTCGTCCGCCAATGTGCAGGCCGGTGCGGTGACCCGTCTTTCGACGATCCTGCACGGCGTGTGGATTCTCGGCTTCGTCGCGCTGCTGCCGTGGCTGCTGCGTGAGATCCCGATGGCGGCGCTGGCCGCGATTCTCGTCGTCACCGGCTGGCGGCTGGTCAGCGTGACGCACGCCAAGCATCTGCTGCGCGATCACGGCGTGCTGCCGGTGGTGATCTGGGCGGCGACACTGATCACGGTGGTGGCAACCGATCTGTTGACCGGCGTGCTGGTTGGCATCGGGCTGACGCTGATCGAATTGCTGCCGAACCTGCGCCGCCTGCGGCTCAGCGTTCACGAAGAGCCGGAGGGCGAGACGCATCAGATCACGCTCGACGGCTCGGCGACCTTCGTCACTTTGCCCAAGCTGTCCGCGACGCTCGATCGCGTGCCGGCGGGCAAGGCGGTGCGGCTCGATGTGACCCGCCTCGCCGCGCTCGACCATACCACGGCCGAACTGCTGCGAGACTGGCTCCAGCGCCGCCGCGCGAGTGGTACGCCGGTCGAGCTGCTGGGCGGCGAAAGTGGCCGATTGGCCACACTTGCCCACTAAGCAGGCAGTCAGCAACGTTTCGATACAATCTAGCAATAGACAGGAGAAATTGCTGCGGTAGCGTAATAGCTGCCGATCAACCGGTGCCCGCCTCCTCGCGGAGGTGAGAGCACCGGCGATCGCGCAGCAGGAGGAGCCTCTTCCCAAAGGAGGTTCCATTGAAGACAGTCTATCTCGTTTCCGCTTTGGCCTTCGGCCTAGCCGCCATGCCTGCCGCCGCGCAGGAAACCGCGCCGCCCAAAGACGTCACCGTCACCGGCAGCGTCGCTCTGGTCAGCGACTATCGCCTCCGCGGCGTATCCCAGACAGACAAGCATGCTGCCGTGCAGGGCGGCTTCACCGTCACCCACAAAAGCGGCTTCTACGTCAGCACCTGGGCCTCGAACCTTGCCGGCTGGGGCACGTTCGGCGGCGCCAATATGGAGCTGGATCTGATCGGCGGCTATAAACGCTCGCTGGGCAGCGGCATCTCCGCCGATGTCGGGCTCACCTGGTACATGTATCCGGGCGGAGCCAACAAAACCGATTTTGCCGAGCCCTATGTGAAGCTCTCCGGCACCGTCGGGCCGGCGAGCGTGCTCGTCGGTGTGGCTTATGCGCCCAAGCAGCAGGCGCTCGGCGAATGGTATAACAATGCCGCCAGCTATGCGACCGGCATCCCCGATCATCCCGGCGCCAAGCACGACAATCTCTATGTCTGGAGCGACCTGACCGCGGCGATCCCCAAGACGCCGCTGACCGCCAAGGCGCACCTCGGCTATTCGGATGGCAACCCCGGGCTTGGTCCGAACGGCACCAGCGCGGCGCCGACCGGCCATTATTGGGATTGGATGATCGGCGCCGATTTCGCGGTGAAGGGCACCCCGCTGACGCTAAGCGCGGCGTGGATCGATACCGATATCACCAGGCGGCGTTCGGCCTATATCGAGCCGAACTTCTCCTCGACCAAGGATGGCAGCTCGATCGCCGGATCGACCGCTTTGTTCTCGGTCACCGCTTCGTTCTGATCCTTCCTCCTCCCTTCATTATTTCTCCCCTCCCTTGAACAAGGGAGGGGCTGGGGGTGGGTTGGCCCGAGGGGGCAACGCTCCGCGCGCTTCATGCCCACCCACCCCCGACCCCTCCCTTCACGAGGGAGGGGAGAAGAAGAAGGGGGAGAAGGGATAACGGCCGGCAGGGGCCGCAATTCATCGCTCGGAACGCGCCGGGGGGTTTGCTTCCCCCGGCCTGTCCCCACATAAGGGCCGCAGGTAATTTAGCAGGAAGCGGCTCTTGGCGACCCTTGGAATGAACGAAGCGGAAAAGGCGGCGGTGCAGGCGTTCCGCCGCGATGTGGTCGAGCCGTCGATGACGCAGCTCGTGATCATCGATTTCTGGGCGGAATGGTGCGGGCCGTGCAAGGCGCTCGGCCCGGTGCTGGAAAAGGTCGCCGCAGCCTATGCCGACAAGGGCGTGGTGCTGGCCAAGATCGATACCGACAAGAACCAGTTCATCGCCGCGCAATTCCAGGTGCGCTCGATCCCCACCGTCTATGCGATGTTCCAGGGCCAGCTCGTCGCCGATCTGACCAGCGCGCGCACCGAATCGCAGCTGCGCGTGATGCTCGATCAATTGCTGCGCCAGCTGCCGATCCAGGGCGAGGCGCAGGCGCAGGAAGCCGAGCTCGAGCCGCTGATCGCGATGGGCGAGGAAGTGCTCGCCGCGGGCGACGCCGAGCGCGCGCTGTCGATCTTCGACCAGCTGACCGAAATGGCGCCCGATCACCCCGCGGTCGTTTCGGGCCGGATTCGTGCGTTGGTCGCGAGCGGCGACACCGCCGCCGCCGAGGCGGCGATCGCGGCTCTGCCGGAGGAACTGGCCAAGCTCCCCGATATCGAGCGCGCCAGATCGGCGCTCGATCTCGCCCGCTCCGCCCCGGCGGTCGACGATCTCGGCCCGTTGGAGGCCAGGGTGGCGGCGAACCCCGACGATCTTCAGGCGCGCTACGATCTCGCCAATGCGCGGATGGCGGCGGGCGATCGCGATGCGGCGGCCGAAGGCTTCCTCGCGATCACCGCGGCCGAGCGCGACTGGAACGAGGGCGCGGCGCGCCAGCAATTGCTCAAATTGTTCGAGGTGGTCGGGCTGGAAGACCCCTGGGTGGCGCAGCAGCGCCGCAAGCTTTCCGCGGTTCTGTTCGGGTAGTAGATGACGCGGCTGTCGATCTTTCCTCTGGCTGGTGCGATCCTGTTTCCGGGGATGCACCTGCCGCTGCATATCTTCGAGCCGCGCTATCGCGCCTTGGTGTCGGATGCGATGGCGCGCGACCGGCGGATCGGGATGATCCAGCCGCGCGGCGATGCCGATGCGAAAGTCCCGCAGCTCTACGATATCGGCTGCGTCGGGCGGATCTCCGATATCGAGATGCTGGAGGACGGTCGCTCGAACGTCATCCTCGAGGGTGTGTCGCTGTTCCGCGTCGCGCGCGAACTGGAGGTGTCGACTCCGTTCCGCCAGATCGAGGCCGAATTGCTCCCCGTCGCACCCGACGACGATTTGTCGCTCGCCGCGCGGGCCGGGCTTGAGCTTGAATCGAAGCGCTTTGCCGAGGTGCAGGGCTATGCGGTCGATTGGGATGCGGTGGGGCGGCTCGACGACGCCAGCCTCGTCAACGGCATTGCGCAGATCGCGCCGTTCGATTCCGCCGCGAAACAGGCCTTGCTCGAAACCACCACGATCGCCGATCGCGCGGAGCTGATCGTCCAGTTGCTGCAATTCTTCGGCCGTCACGACGGCCAGGACCGCGTGACGCTGCAATGATCGACGCCTGGCTGCTCGAACGTCTGGTCTGCCCGGTGACGCGCCAGCCGCTCGTCTATGACGAGCCGGCGCAGGAATTGGTGTCGGCCGCCGGCGGTGTCGCCTATCCGATCCGCGACGGCGTGCCGGTGCTGCTGATCGAGGAAGCGCGGCCGCTCGCTTCGCCCGCCTGAACGGCGGACAGGGAGGGCTATCTCATCGCCAGCGTGGGGAACGCCGCCTGAAAGGCGGCGACCTTCGGCTTGTCCCACCGCACGATATAGGGGTGGGTCGGGTTACGGTTGTAGAAATTCTGGTGGTATTTCTCAGCCGGGAAGAAATCGCCGCGCTCGATCGTCGTCACGATCGGCCGCGACCAGGCATGGGCGCGGGTCAGCTGCGCGATATAATCCTCCGCCACCTCGCGCTGCGCTTCCGACTGCGGGAAAATCGCCGAGCGATAGCTCGGGCCGCGATCCGGCCCCTGCCGGTTGAGCTGGGTCGGATCATGCGCGATCGAGAAATAGATGCGCAGCAACGTGCCATAGCTCACCTTGCGCGGATCGAACACGATCCGCACCGCCTCGGCATGTTTGGTCGTTTCGCTCGAAACTGCGGTATAAGTGGCGGTGCGCGCCAGCCCCCCGGCATAGCCCGAGGTCACGGCGCGGACGCCCTTCACGCGTTCGAACACTGCCTCCATTCCCCAGAAGCATCCACCGGCGAGAATCGCGGTCTGCGCGCTCGGCGTTGCCGGCACGTCGTGCGCCGGCGGCGGGATCGACACCGCCCGCTCGGCGCGGGCGGGCAAGAAGGGAAGGCTGGCGGCCATCAGGACCGCGGCGATCGTCAATGGAGCGCGGATCATATCCGCTTATATAAGGCGCCCGCGGGCGCTGCGCTATCAGCGCTTGGCGATATGGGTCGGCGCGTCGGTCGCGGCGGCGACGGTGGACGCGGGATGCAGCGCGAACAGCCCGATCGCGCCAATCAGGAACCCTCCCGCAAATTGCCAAAGGAAGGTCGATTTCAGAAACTGAATCATTCGCTTAACTCTTCTCGACTCGCTTCCGGCACAGCCACACCGGGGGGTGCCGCGCCAGAAGCCAAGAAAGCCTGTAATTTGTTGTCGCTGAACCCGCGCTGACGCCGGTGTTCAGCCGCTACATAGGATTCGGTTCATTGCCTTTGTATTGCGAGAACCGAAACGCTGTGTTTCGCGGCTGAAATCTTGCTCAGCGCAGCGCGGTGCAGGCGCGCTGGATCCGCTCGCACGCCTCGCGCAACACGTCCTCGCCGGTGGCGTAGCTGATGCGCATCGCCGGCGAGAGGCCGAACGCCACGCCCTGCACCGCCGCGACCCGCGCATCTTCGAGCAGATAGGCGACGAAATCGCTGTCGTTCTCGATCCGCTTGCCGCCCGGGGTGGTCTTGCCGATCAGCCCCGACACTTCGGGATAGACGTAGAAGGCGCCTTCGGGGCGCGGGCAGGTGATGCCCGGCGTCTGGTTGAGCATCGACACCACGAGATCGCGGCGTGACTTGAATGCGGCGTTGCGCTCGATGAGGAACGACTGGTCGCCGTTGAGCGCCGCGGTCGCCGCCGCCTGCGCGATCGAGCACGGGTTGGAGGTCGATTGCGACTGCAGCTTGGCCATCGCCTTGATCAGCCACGGCGCGCCGGCGGCGAAGCCGATCCGCCAGCCGGTCATCGCATAGGCCTTCGAACAGCCGTTGACGGTCAGCGTGCGCTCATAAAGCGACGGGCAGACCTCGGCGATGGTCGCAAAGGCGAAATCGTCATAGACGATATGCTCGTACATATCGTCGGCGAAGATCCACACCTGCGGGTGCCGCTCCAGCACCTCGCCCAGCGCCTTCAGCTCGGCGGCGGTATAGGCCGCGCCGGTCGGGTTCGACGGGGAATTGAGGATCAGCCACTTGGTGCGCGGGGTGATCGCCGCCTCGAGCATCGCCGGGGTCAGCTTATAGCCCTGCGCCGCGCCCGCCGCGACGACCACCGGGGTCGCGCCGGCGAACTGCACCACGTCGGGGTAGCTCACCCAATAAGGCGCCGGCACGATCACCTCGTCGCCGGGGTTGAGCGTCGCGACCAGCGCGTTGAACAGGGTGTGCTTGCCGCCCACGTTCACGCTGATCTGCTGCGTCGTATAGTCGAGGCTGTTGTCGCGCTTGAACTTGGCGACGATCGCCTCCTTCAGCTCCTGCGTGCCGTCGACATTGGTATATTTGGTCTTGCCGTCGCGAATCGCCTGGAT
>JAFKLV010000305.1:1013-10467 GCA_017304125.1 Sphingomonadales bacterium | reverse complement strand
TGACAGCACCTCGACCACCGGCTTCGTCGCGATCCTGCGCGGCGGGCAGGCCGGCACCGGCAGCAACACCCGTACCGTGCTGCTGCGCGGCGACATGGACGCGCTGCCGATGACCGAGGAAACCGGGCTCGATTTCGCCTCGACCATCCCCGGCGCGATGCATGCCTGCGGGCATGACGCGCATAGCGCGATGCTCGCCGGCGCGGCCAAGGCGCTGTGCGCGCGCAAGGACGAACTGGCCGGGACGATCGTGTTCATGTTCCAGCCCGGCGAGGAAGGGCATCACGGCGCGCGCTTCATGATTGAGGACGGGCTGCTCGATATCGCCCGGCCCGATGCGGCGTTCGCGCTGCATATCTCGCCCAATGCCCCGGCCGGGATGTTCATCGGGCGCGAGGGGCCGTTGCTCGCCTCGACCGATACGTTCAACATCAGCATTCGCGGCAAGGGCGGCCACGCCGCGATGCCGCATGACGCGATCGATCCGATCCCGGTCGGCTGCGAAGTGGTCGTCGCGCTGCAGACCTTCATCGCGCGCCGTATCCCGGTCTCCGACCCGGCGGTGCTGACCGTCACCCAGATCCACGCCGGCGCCTCCTATAACGTCATCCCGGACGAAGTGGAGCTGAAGGGCACGCTGCGCACGCTTTCCGAAACGACGCGCGAGAAGGGCCGCGAGGCGATCCGCCATGTCGTCGCGCAGATCGCCGAGGCGCACGGCTGCACCGCGCAGGTCGAGATCAAGCCGGGCTATCCGGTCACGATGTGCGATCCGCGCGCGACCGGGATCATGCGCGCCGCCGCCGGGGAGATTTCGGGCGAAGGCGGCTGGTCGACGATGCCCGCGCCGATGATGGGCGGGGAGGATTTCTCCTATGTGCTGCGCGAGGTGCCCGGCGCGATGGCCTTCATCGGCGTCGCCGCCGAGGGCAGCGACCCGCGCACCAACCCACCACTGCACAACGTTCATATGACGATCGACGAAGCGACAATGGCCAAGGGCGTCGCGATGCACGTCGCCGCTGCGGAGCATTTCCTGACCAACGGGTTCGATTGAGCGCTTCGTCGCACCAGCCCACTCCGTCACCCCGGCGAAAGCTGGGATGACGGAAAGCTGTCGCTAACCCGTCACCGCCGCCGCGATCGCCAGCGTGCGCCGCGCTTCGTCGCGGTGGAGCAATTCGACCATCTTGCCCGCAACGCGGATCGCGCCGCGTCCGGCATTGACCGGATCGTCGAACGCCGCGACGACCGTATTTGCCCAGGCGATTTCGTCTTCGCTTGGGCTGAACACCGCATTGGCCGGCGCGATCTGCGCCGGGTGGATCAGCGTCTTGCCGTCGAACCCCCAGGCCAGCCCCTGCCGGCACTCCGCCTCGACACGCGCGAGATCGTCGATCGTGTTGCACACCCCATCGAGCACAGCGATCCCGGCCATCCGCGCGCAGAGCACCAATTGCGTCATCACCGGCAGCAACGGCGCGCGATCCTCGCCGGGGCGGCAATGCATCTCCTTGGCCAGATCGTTGCTGCCGAACACCAGCGCTGCCAGCCCGGTCGCCGCCGCCGCGCCGACGATCGCGGGCAGGTCGACGATCCCCCGGCACGTCTCGATCATCGCCCATAACGCCGGCCCCGCGCCGAGCGCGGCACGCGCCTCACGCAAGGTTTCGGGCGCGGAAACCTTGGGCAGCAACACCGCATCGGGCCGCACCTTCGCGATCGCGGCAAGATCGGCCGTGCCCCATTCGCTATCGAGTCCGTTGGCGCGCACCACCAGTTCGCGCCGCCCGAACCCGCCGTCGCGCACCGCCGCCACCGCCTGCTCGCGCGCCACTTCCTTCTGATCGGGCGAGACGGCATCCTCCAGATCGAGGATCACCACGTCGCACTCGAGCCCGCGCGCCTTGTCGATCGCGCGCGCATTGGAGGCGGGCATGTAGAGCGCGCTGCGCCGCGGCCTGATCACAGCCGCGCCTCCACCTGATCGTGGAAGGTGCGGATACCGCCCTCCATCGCACCGATCGTCAGCCGCTCGATCGCGCCCGAGGCCAGCCCCTCCTGCCCCAGAGCGGCGGCGCGGAAATCCTCCCCGCCGAACACCCCGTCGTCCAGCAACATCCAGCTTTTCTCCCAATGTTTCAGTGCTTTTTCGGTCGCAGGCGGCTCGGGGATGAGCATGAAATCCTCCACCAGCACGCGATCATGCGCCTGCGGCATCAGCACCATCAGATTCACATAATCGGGGCTGACGATCAGCACCGTGCCGGGAAACATCTGATAGGTATAAGTGATCGCCGAGCGCAGTGTCGGCCAGTCACCCGCGCGCACCGCCGCCGCCTCGACCTCGCGCCCGACCGCCGAACGCAGATGCGGCCCGATCGTATCGGCGGTCGACACCCCGTCCTTGAAGAACGGCCCGATCGTGTTCGCGTGAAGCCTGAGCACATGATAGCTCTCAAGGAAGGCATCCATGATCAGCTTCCAATTGGCCGCCACATCATGCGTACGCCGCCGGAACAGGTGCAGCCCGGCAAGCCCGAAAGCGTCGAAATCATGCCCCAGCGCATCGGCCTCGGCGAAATCGGCGGCCTCGTCGAAACTGAACCAGATCAGCCCGCCCGCCTCGCGCGTCGGCAACCGCCTCAGGCCATAATCGGCCTTGTCGAGCCCCGGAAAGGCATCGGTGCGCGGCAGCCCGACGAGCTTGCCGTCGAGCGCATAGCTCCACGCATGATAGGGGCAGACCAGCCGCCCGCCGCACACTACCTCGCCGCCCTCGACCAGCCGCGTGCCGCGATGCCGGCAGACGTTGAGGAAGACATGCGCCTCCCCCGCCTTGTCGCGGGTGACGAGCAGCGGCTTGCCGAACCCATCATGCGCCACCGCCATATTGGGCTCGGGCAACAGCGCCGAGGGCGCGATCACCAGCGGCGCATGCGCGAAAATGCGCTGCTGCTCGGCGATATGCCGCGCCGGATCGGTATAAGCGGCGGCGTCGACATAAGTGATGCGCGCCGCCCGCTCGGTGCCGCCGTCGGCCAGCGCCGCCGCGAGCGCAAGCTGCCCGGCGGTTGGCTGGAGGCGGCCGATGGGTGCGTTCATGGCTGTTCTCTCATTCTTTTCCCGCTAAGTGTCGCGGATGCGAATGCGGGGAGCAAGGGGCGAGATGGGTGTAAGCGCGGAACGGACATGGCTGGACGGCCTGCGCCTCTATGTCGAAAAGGCCCCGCTCGCCGCGCTCGCGCTCGGTATTTCGTCCGGCTTTCCCTATGCGATGATCGGCGGAACGCTGGCCTCGCGGCTGGCGCAGAGCGGGATCGACAAAAAGACGGTGACGGCATTCAGCCTCGCGCTTTTGGTTTACAGTTTCAAACCGCTTTGGTCGTGGATCGTCGATGGCGTTCGGCTGCCCATTCTTGGGCGGTTGGGGCAGCGTGTCTCATGGCTGCTCCTGGCAGGGGCACTCGTAATGGCCGCTGTAGCCAATCTGGCGCTTACCAACCCCTCGGCATCCATTACCTCAGTGGTTACAGCAGCGATTTTGGTCGGCGCCGCGGGAGCAACGTTCGACATTGTTATCGATGCCTACCGCATTGAGATTCTGGAGCCGAGACAGCTCGGTGTCGGCGCCGGGATGAGCCAATACGGCTGGCGGATCGGGTCTGCCGGCGCAGGTGCGCTGGCGCTGGTGATCGCAGCACGCGGCGGATGGCAACTGGCCTATCTGGCTTGCGCTTGCTTTGCGCTGCCTGCGATGCTCGCCGGGCTTATTGTCGGCGAACCCGAACGGCATCGTGAACCGGTTGCGCGCAAAGGCGTAGCAAGAGCATTGGAAGCGATCTGGCGGCCGTTGGTGCAGTTCTTCACGCGCCCCGGCGCGCTCGTGATCCTCGCCTTCATTCTGATCCACAAGATCGGCGATACGCTCGCCAATCTCACCTTCCGCCTGCTGTTCAACGATCTCAAATTCACCAACGACGAAATTGCGTTTTACGATGTTGGGCTTGGCTTCTGGGCTTATCTGATCGGGATCTTCGTCGGCGGTGCGGCCTACGCGCGCATGGGAATGAAGCGATCGGTGCTGCTCTCGCTGGTTCTAATGGCGGTGTCGAACCTCAGCTTCGCCGGACTGGCCGCGGCCGGGCATTCGAACCTGGGCATGGCCGGCGCGATCGGATTCGAGAATTTCGCCAGCGGGTTCGGCGGGGTGGCGGTCGTCGCTTATTTCTCGGCTTTGTGCGAGCTGCGCTTCACCGCGGCGCAATATGCGCTGATCTCCGCCGCAGCCGGCATCCTCGGGCGGGTCGTTACCGGCACCACCGCCGGGGCGCTGATCGAGGCGATGGGCTATGTGAATTTCTATCTGTTCACTACGCTGATCGCACTGCCGGGCGTCGTACTTTTCTGGTGGATGATCCGCACCGGGATGGTCGACCGCTCGATCGGCAGCGCTGGCGTCACCGAGGGGGACGAGGGCTAAGCGCCCCTTCCCTTTCCCCCAACGTACACCGTCACCCGGGGTCCATCGGGAGGCAGGCGCAGGGCAAGAGGTTCCGGCCGCTGAGCCAGAGGCGAATGGACCCCAGCTCAACGCCGGGGTGACGGGGAGTCGGCTCGCCCCACGGGCTACCCCCAAACGCAACAAACCCCGGCGCAGGGCCGGGGTCTGGAAGCTTTTGCGAAAACTAAGCGCTGGCCGATTAGCGGCTGGCGACGACCTGTTCCAGGCTGTCCTGCGGCGCCGGGCCGGTCGTCGAGACCGGGATTTCGGTCACCGAGCGGTCATGCGCGGCGAGCAGATAGTCGGCGGTGGTGAGGAACGGGATCGGATTGACCGCATGCCCGTCGATACGGACCTCATAATGGAGGTGCGGCCCGGTGGAGCGACCCGTCGAACCCATCAGCGCGATCAGCTGCCCGCGCTTCACGCGCGTATTGTCGCTGACCAGGATCTTCGAAAGATGGCCGTAGCGGGTGGCGATGCCCTTGCCATGATCGATCTCGACCATGTTGCCATAGCCGCCCATCCGCTCCGCATGCGCCACGACGCCGTCGGCGGTGGCATAGATCGGGGTGCCGACCGGGCCGGGGATGTCGACCCCGGCGTGCATCGCGGCGGTGCCCCGGAACGGGTCGCTGCGGATGCCGAAATTGCTGGTGAAGGAAAGCTTCTGGACCGGCTGAACCGACGGAATGGCGATCGTGCCATGCTCCATCGTGTCCATTTTCTTCCAGGTCATGAACAGCGAACGGAATTGCTCGTTGGCACCGACGTCGCTCGCCGCGCCAACGGTGCTGGTGGTGAGCATCGGGCCGCCGACCGCGCCGCGCGTTGCGACGGCAGCGGCCTTGGCCTGTTCCGCATCGGGGGCTGCGTTCGCCGCGGTGCCGACGCCGGCGCACGCCAGAGCGGCAGCGCAAAGCGCGACACCCCGGCTGAACCCGCGAATAAGCTGCGTTGAAGAAAGCTGCGACATTGGCGACCCATCGTTGCGCGATCGACGCCGGAAAAGCCCGACGGCGTTCGTCTTCAAACTGTTCGGATCGCACCCCCGCGCCCGGACAAATGCGTTGTGGCTCACGCTGTCGTTTTTATGCAAGCGCTGCGGGGCAATAGCGCGTTGGGGCGCACTGAAGCTGCGTTGAGTCGTTGGAACGAGCGACGAAACGTTTCGTCGCCGGCACCTGAACGGGGGCTTAAGCCGCTGAATCCGGTGCCGGCGCGCGCATCACACCATCGCCATCAGGCTCGCATTGCCGCCCGCTGCGGTGGTGTTGATCGAGGTCGAAACCTCCTCGACCAGCCAGTCGAGCCGATAGCCCGCAGCGCCGCTTTTCTGCGCCGCCTGCGGCAGCACGATCGGCCCCGGCAGCTTGGCCAGCGCCTCCAGCGCCGCCCTCACCCGCCCGGCATCGCCCTCGATCAGCGCGCCGGCGAACGGCCCGGCCTGCGACCAGTCCGTGACGCGGCGGACGCGATGCGCCACGCTCTCCGGCAGGCCGTGGAGCAACGCCGCCTTGCCCGCGACGACCACGTCGTTGCCGCCGGCCAGCGCCGCGCCAAGCTGTTCGATCAATCCCTCATAGGTCTCCGGCAGCAGCAACACCCGCCCGCGCGGATGCAGCGCATAGACGTTGCGCTCGCCGACCGGGCCCGGCAGCGTCACCTCGCCCCCGACCAGCGACGCGCTGATCGCCTCGCGCACTCGCTCGGCCGCGGCGGCATCACCGGCTTCCTCCAGCCACAGCGCCAGATCGCGCGCGGCGGGATCGGCCGCGTTGGACGACAGCCGCGGCGGCACCGGGGTGCCGCCGACCAGCCGGCCGAGGTAGAGCGGCCCGCCCGCCTTCGGCCCGGTGCCCGATAGCCCGCGCCCGCCGAACGGCTGCACCCCGACCACCGCGCCGATCACGTTGCGGTTGATGTAGAGATTACCCGCCTTCACCCGCTGGGTGACATGCGCGATCGTCTCGTCGAGCCGGGTGTGGAGACCGAAGGTCAGGCCATAACCCGTCGCGTTGATCGCATCGATCAGCCGGTCGAGCGCGCTGCGGCGGAAGCGCACGACGTGGAGCACCGGGCCGAACACCTCGCGCTCCAGATCGGCGATATCGTTAAGCTCGATGATCGTCGGCGGAACGAAGGTGCCGTGCGCGGTTTCCCCCGCCAGCGCGATCTGCTCCACCGCGCGGCCGAGCCCGCGCATCCGCGCGATATGCTTTTCGATATTGGCCTTGGCCTCGGCAGTGATCACCGGGCCGATATCGACCGCCAGCCGATCGGTGCGCCCGATCGACAATTCGTGCAGCGCGCCCTTGATCATCGCCAAAGTGCGATCGGCAATATCCTCCTGCAGACACAGGATGCGCAGCGCCGAGCAACGTTGCCCCGCGCTATCGAAAGCCGAGGCGATCACATCCGCCACCACCTGTTCGGCGAGCGCGGAGGAATCGACGATCATCGCATTCTGCCCGCCGGTCTCGGCGATCAGCGGGATCGGCGCGCCCTCAGGAGAAAGTCGCCCGGCAAGCTCGCGCTGGATCAGCCGCGCCACCTCGGTCGAGCCGGTGAACATCACCGCCGCCGTCTCCGGCGCCCCGACCAGCGCGGCGCCGATCGCGCCGTCGCCGGGGAGCAGGTGCAACACCTCGGCCGGGATGCCCGCTTCATGCAGGATCGCGACGCCCTGCGCGGCGATCAGCGGGGTTTCCTCGGCCGGCTTGGCCAGCACGCTATTGCCCGCGACCAGCGCCGCGGCGATTTGCCCGGTGAAGATCGCCAGCGGGAAATTCCACGGGCTGATGCACACCACCGGCCCCAGTGCCTTATGCGCCGGCCCCAAGGTGCGCCGCGCCTGATCGGCATAATAATGCAGGAAGTCGATCGCCTCGCGCACCTCGGCGATCGCATTGGGGAGCGACTTGCCCGCCTCACGCACGATCAGCCCGAGCAGCGCGGGCATCCGCTCCTGCATAATCACCGCCGCGCGATCGAGGCACGCCGCGCGATCGCCCGGCGTCGCCGCCGCCCAGCCCGGCGCGGCAGCCGCCGCACGCGTCACCGCGGCACGCGCTGCCTCGGCCGACACCTCGACCACCGTGCCGACGCGGTCGCGCTGGTCGGCCGGGTTGAGCACCGCGCGCGCGGTCCCCTCGCCGTCGGCCGGCGCCGCGCGCCAGTCGGTCCCGGCGCCCGCGCGCATCGTGTCACCCAGCGCGGCGAGCACGGTTTCGTCGGAAAGGTCGAGCCCGGCGGAATTGACCCGCGCGCCGTAAAGCTCGCGCGGCAAGGCGATCTGCGGGTGCTTCTGCCCGACCACCGCCATCGCGCGCACCGCCTCGACCGGATCGGCGACGAGATCGGCGATCGACACTTCGGGATCGGCGATGCGGTTGACGAACGAGGAATTGGCGCCGTTCTCGAGCAACCGCCGCACAAGATACGCGAGCAACGTCTCATGCGTCCCGACCGGCGCGTAGATGCGGCACGGCCGGTTGAGCTTTTCGGCGCCGACCACCTCGTCGTAGAGCGGTTCGCCCATGCCGTGGAGGCATTGGAATTCGTAGCGGCCCGGCGTGAATTCCGACCCGGCCATTTCGTAGATCGTCGCCAGCGTCTGCGCATTGTGGGTGGCGAATTGCGGGAACACCCGATCGGTCGCCGCAAGCAATTTCCGCGCGCAGGCGATGTACGCGACATCGGTGTGGATCTTGCGGGTATAGACCGGGAAGTCGGCAAGCCCGTCGACCTGCGCGCGCTTGATCTCGGCATCCCAATAGGCGCCCTTGACCAGCCGCACCATGATCCGCCGGTCGGCGCGCGCGGCGAGATCGACGATCCAGTCGATCACGAACGGGCAGCGCTTGCCATAAGCCTGCACGACGAAGCCGAGCCCGTTCCACCCCGCCAGATCGGCGTCGAGCGCGAGGCTTTCGAGCAGATCGAGCGACAGTTCGAGCCGGTCGGCCTCCTCCGCATCGATGTTAAGGCCGATGTCATAGCCCTTGGCGAGCAGCGCCAGCGCCTTCACGTGCGGCAGCAGCTCGACCATCACCCGCGCCGCCTGCGACCGGGCGTAGCGCGGATGCAGCGCCGACAGCTTGATCGAAATCCCCGGCCCGCCATAGACGCCGCGCCCCGCCGAGGCCTTGCCGATCGCGTGGATCGCCGCCTCGTAATCGCGATAATAACGCTGTGCATCGGCCGCGGTGGTCGCCGCCTCGCCGAGCATGTCATAGCTGTACTGGAAACCGCGCGCTTCCAGATCGCGCGCGCGCTTCAGCGCCTGCTCGATTGTCTCGCCGGTGACGAATTGCTCGCCCATCATCCGCATCGCCATATCGACGCCGCGACGGATCACCGGCTCGCCGGCGCGCGCAATCAGCCGCGTCAGCGCCGAGGCGAGCCCGCTGTCGTTGACGCTGCTGGTCAGCTTGCCGGTGACGACCAGCCCCCAGGTCGCGGCATTGACGAACAGCGAGCGCCCGTCGCCGAGATGCGCGCGCCAGTCGCCGCCGGCGATCTTGTCGCGGATCAGCGCATCGCGCGTCGCGTCGTCGGGGATGCGCAGCAAGGCTTCGGCAAGGCACATCAGCGCCACGCCTTCCTGGCTCGACAGCGCATATTCGTGGACCAGCCCCTCGACGCCGTCGCCCTTATGCTTGGCGCGCAACGCTGTGATCAATTTGGTCGCGGTCCCGGCCGCGGCGGCGGCGAGCGGCGCGGGCAGCGTCGCCTGATCGAGCAGCGCGGCAACGCAATCCGGCTCCGGCCGGCGATAGGCCGCGGTGATCGCCTGCCGCAACGCGGTCTGCGGGCGGATCGGCGGGGCGAAATCGGCGAACAACGGGGGGAGATCGGTCATGCGTCCGATATAATGGCTTTGCCGGTGACAATCTGCCCTATCACGAGGTATAAACAGCATCAGTCGCCCTTATTTTTAAGCTCCGG
>JAFKLV010000305.1:0-1006 GCA_017304125.1 Sphingomonadales bacterium | reverse complement strand
CATCCTCGATGCGCTGCGCAGCGACGGCCGGATGTCGATCACCGAGCTCGCCAAACGCGTCGGCCTGTCGAAGACGCCGACACAGGTGCGGCTCAAGCGGCTGATCGACGAACGCTATATCCGCGGCTTTCGCGCGGTGATCGATCCGGCCAAGCTCGGGCTCGATCATATCGCCTTCGCCGAGGTGAAATTGTCCGACACGCGCGAGGCGGCGCTCGACGAATTCCGCCGCGCCGTGCTCAAGATTCCCGAGGTCGAGGAATGCCATATGATCGCGAGCAGCTTCGATTATCTGCTCAAGGTGCGCACCGCGGATATCCGCCGCTATCGCATCGTGCTGGGCGAGCGGATCTCCAGCCTGCCGCATGTCGCGAGCACCTCCACCTTCGTCGCGATGGAAACGATCCGCGACGCCGCGGTGTAATCACAAATCGCCCCTGAGCGTGTCGAACGGCTGCGCTTCTTCCTCGTAACCATTTGATCAACGGCTCGGTATTAGGATCGAACGATGCCCGCGCTTCCGCTCCTCGCCGCCGCCGTGATCGATAACGGCCATACCGGCGTCGCGCGTCCGCGCACCGCGCCGGAACTGTCGGACATCGCCTTGTTCGTCGTCGCGGTGGCGATCGTGTGGCTGACGCGGCGCGCCTTGCGGCGCCGGATGCGCAAAGACCCGCCGCAAGGAGGTTGACCGCGCGCGCGCCACGCGGCACCGGTTCCGCCATGGCCGACGATACGCTCGATCGCCTCGAGGCGACGATCCGCGCGCGCAAGGACGCCGCGGCAATGAAATCCTATACCGCCAGCCTGTTCTTTCAGGGGCGCAGCCGCATCGCGCAGAAACTGGGCGAGGAGGCGATCGAAACGGTGATCGCCGCCACCTCGGGCGACGATTCGTCGATCATCCCGGAGGCGGCCGATCTGATCTTCCATCTGCTCGTGCTGCTCGCCGACGCCGATCTCGGGCTCGATGACGTGCGCCGCGAGCTGGAGCGGCGCGAGGGCC
>JAFKLV010000304.1 GCA_017304125.1 Sphingomonadales bacterium | reverse complement strand
CACGAGAATGTCGGTATCGGCATCCTCCGATACCTTCCCGATCAACCGCCAGCGGGTCGTGAAGCTGACGTTGCCGTAGCCGAGCGCCAGCGACATGGTGTGCTTGTATTTCGGCATCGGCTGCAGGTTGCAATCGGCGCCGAAATGGCCTGCGCATTCGAACGGCGCGGCGCCGGCAGAGGTCTGCTTATTGTAGTGGAAGATATAATTCCCACCGTAAGCGACCGCATAGTTGAACCCTTCCGGGTTGCCGCCATGATAGCCGATCGTCAGATCGAGACCGTCCGTCTTGATGACGGCGATATTGCCGTAGAGTACCGGTACGCCATAAGTGATATTGCCGCTCAGCGAGCCATCCAGCGGATTGCGGATGATCGAGTTACACGAAGCTGCCGATGCGCTCTTGTCGACGTTGAAGCATTGGTTGAGCACATCCGCCGCCTGAACGGTATCGACGGCATTGCCGATCTTGATGTGATAATAATCGAGCGAAACCGACAACGCGCGCAGCCGCGGCGGATTGATCACCGCGCCGACGGTGATCGTATCGGCCTTTTCTGCCTTCAGGTTCGGATTGCCGCCGAAGAAGCCGTTGATCTGGCCGAGGATCGGAGTCGGCACCGTTCCGATCAGCGAGGAGGCGCGGGTCGGGTTGGCCGCCTGGCCTGACGCGACCTGGCCCGCGACGATCTGCGCGGCGCACAACTGGCCAGTAGCCGAGCCCGCCGTCACGCCCGCCCCGGCGCACGGATCGGTGGGAATGCTGGTCGTGCCGCTGACCAGCGGCGAATAGAGTTCGTAAATATTGGGAGCGCGCACCGTGCGATTGTAGATCGCGCGGAAACGCAACCCGTCGAACGGGCTGTAATCGCCGCCGCCCTTATAGGTGTAGACGCTGCCAACCGTCGAATAATCGGAATAGCGGAAGCCACCCTCCACATCGAAGGCGTGAATTCCCGGCCGGTCTTGCACGATCGGCATCTTGAACTCGAGATACAGTTCCTTGACGTTATACTTGCCCGAAACGCTCGGCCCCTGCCCGTAATAGATCAGGTCGCCGGATGCATATTCGGGATCGACGATCGTCGACGCCTTTTCGCGGCGGTATTCGGCGCCGAGCGAGAAGGCGGCGGGGCCTTCTGCGAACGGGCTCTTGAGGAAGGGAAGGTTCCCCGCGATGTTGGCGCTGGCGATGAACTGCGTCGATTTGCTGTTCTGCGTCGCGTTGCGCTCGACATAGGCCAATGCCGCCGGCGTGATGCCGGAGTAGGTGAACAGATTGAACGGCACGCAGCCCGGATTGCCCGAGCGGCAGACCACGGTGTTGTTCGGCCCGGCGACCACGTCGAGCGCATCGGTCAACGCGTTGTACGACAGGTCGTTCATCAGCGTCTCGTTGCGCGTCACCTCGCCATATTGCGCGGAGACGTCGAAGTGGAGATCGCTCGTGATGTCGCCACGCAGGCCGCCGACGATTTGCCAGGTCTTGTTTTCGTGATCTTCCAGTCGGCCGCCGGTCTCGATCACGCGCCGGCGGATGCCGATCGTCGAGCTACCGTCGGAGTTGATGACGAGGCCGGGATTCGCGGTCGTGTCGAAAAAGGCTTCGCGTTCCGCCGGGGTGAGCAGCGGATTGTCCGGGTAGATGTTGAACGCGAACCCAGCGGTTGCGGTGGGAGCAAGCTGGGTCTTCACGTCAACGTGCGAGTAATTCGCGCGGCCGTACAGCTCGATATTGTTGCTCAGTTCGTAACGCCCGAGTGCCATCACGCTGTAACGCTCCAGCGGCGTCGAGGCATAATTGGTGGCGTTCGTATTGTAGGTCTGAACGTTCGAGGTAAGGGTTCCGTCCTGCTGGATCTGCTGGCGCGCGGCGCCCGGGATGTCGAACGCCGTCGGGAAGGTGTTGCTCGACCCCGAGAATTGCAGGTTCGACGAATCGAGGCTGCTCGCATTCAGCGGCCGCTGGCCGAAGAACACGCCCTCGCGCTTCGAATAATTGCCCGAGATCACGAAATTGCCGCGGTCGCCGAACTTCACGCCGGCGGTCAGGCTGGCGTCATAGGTCGCGCCGTCGCCATATTGTGTCACCTGCGCGCTGGCGTCGCCACGCACGCCGACGAAGCGATCGTCGAGGATGAAATTGACCACGCCGGCAACCGCGTCCGAGCCGTAGACCGCCGAGGCGCCGCCCGTCAGGATGTCGACGCGCTTGATCAGCCCGGTCGGGATCGAGTTCACGTCGACCGCGCCGGTGGTATCGAAATAGGGCGCGCGCTTGCCGTCGATCAGCACCAGGGTGCGGTTATCGCCAAGGCCGCGAAGGTCGACCGTGGCGACGCCGAGACCGGGGTTGTTCTCGGACGCATTCTCGCCGGGCTGGAACTGCGGATTGACCTGCAGCAGCTGTTCGACGGTGACGGTGTTGTTCGTCTGGAACGCGTCGCGGCTGAGCGTGGCGACCGGGCTGCTGGCGACCAGATCGGGCCGCGCGATGCGCGTGCCGGTGACGACGATATCGGAGGGCGGGGCCACGGTCGGGCTCGTTGCCGGCGCGTTGGTCGTGTCGGTGGTCTGGGCATTGGCTGCCTGCGCGCCGAGGATGGCGCCAGCAAGCAGGGTGGATGCCATCAGGTGCTTGCGTAGAGAGCTGTTCATGGTGCGGGTCCCGAATGGAGATGCGGTGCGAGGGTGTTGGCCGTCTGTCAGGAAAGACGGTCGTTCCTCCGTGGTGCCGACTTCTAAAGGGGAGGGAGAACAGCGCGCAATAAATCGCGGGGATGCATCCTTACATTACAGATGCGGTGTGACGATGATGCCACATATTTGTAATAAAACAGCGGTCTAGACTTGGTGTCGACTTACTTTAATCCGAAGATTAAATTCAAATGTAGGGAAAATTAATTTTTTTTAATCTTGGGCTGCGCCTGAATTACGTTTCCATTGCGAAACGATTTGTCGCGATTGCTATTGCTCATGCTGCCGGTCGATGGACGGTGTCATCGTGCCCGCGCGATATCGCTTCATCGTCGCTAAGTGAGGCGGTGCGATGGGAACCCGGGTCGGTGCATGTCAGGTCGTGCGCACAAACCAAACCCCGTCGCGCGCTGGTCGCAACGGGGCTCGGGTCCGGATTTGCGGGAGCCGCCGGGTGGCGGCGGATTGAACGCCCCGTTTAAACGTTGAAGCGGAACAGCATCACGTCGCCGTCGTGGACGACATATTCCTTGCCTTCCTGACGCAGCTTGCCCGCTTCACGCGCGCCGGTTTCGCCGCCCAGCGCGACATAATCGTCGAAGGCGATCGTTTCGGCGCGGATGAAGCCGCGTTCGAAATCGGTGTGGATCGCGCCTGCAGCCTGCGGCGCCTTGGCGCCCGCCTCGACGGTCCATGCGCGCGCTTCCTTCGGCCCGACGGTGAAGAAGGTGAGGAGATGGAGCAGTTTGTATCCGGCGCGGATCACGCGGGCGAGCCCGGTTTCGCCCAGCCCGAGTTCGGAGAGGAATTCGCCGCGATCCTCGACCGGCATCGTCGCGATCTCGGCCTCGATCGCGGCGGAGACGACCACCGCCTCGGCGCCCTCGGCCGCGGCCTTTTCGAACACGCGCGCGGAATGCGCATTGCCGTTCGCCGCATTCGCCTCCTCGACGTTGCAGACGTAGAGCACCGGCTTGGCGGTCAGCAATTGCGCAGCCCCGAAGACGCGCGCTTCCTCGATATCCTTGGGCTGGGTGAGCCGCGCCGGCTTGCCGTCGCGCAGCAGGTCGAGCGCCTGACCGAGCACGCTGGCGGCGATCTTCGCTTCCTTGTCGCCCGACTGGCCCTTTTTGACGAAATTGGGCACGCGCTTCTCGAGGCTTTCGAGATCGGCGAGCATCAGCTCGGTCTCGACCGTCTCGGCATCGGCGATCGGATCGACCTTGCCCTCGACATGGGTGACGTCGCCGTCCTCGAAGCAGCGCAGCACGTGGACGATCGCGTCCACCTCGCGGATATTGCCGAGGAACTGGTTGCCGAGGCCTTCGCCCTTGGAGGCGCCGCGCACCAGCCCGGCGATATCGACGAAGGCGAGCTGCGTCTCGATGATCTTGGCCGAACCGGCGATCGCGGCGAGTTTGGCGAGCCGCGGATCGGGCACGCCGACATTGCCGACGTTCGGCTCGATCGTGCAGAACGGATAGTTCGCGGCCTGCGCCGCCGCCGTTTCGGTCAGCGCGTTAAAGAGGGTGGACTTGCCCACATTGGGCAGGCCCACGATGCCGCAACGGAAACCCATGTTCGTTCCTCAAGGTATAGGGGACGCGGGGGCCGTACAGCCTATGCCTGCGTCGCGCCACCCCGAGGGGCGTGTTTCCTCAGCGGCCGCCGTGCTGGTTCTCCCGGCCGTGTGGCGCCGAGCGTTGCGGCTCGGGGCGCGGCGCGGGGCGCGATTCGGCGCGTTGCATCTCGCGCGCCTGCATCTGTTGCGCGCGACCGGCCTCGGCCTGCTGACGGCGCTGCGCCATCTCCGCGACGCGCGCCTGTTGCTGCTCGGCGCGCGCGGCCTGTTGCTCGCGCTGGGCGTTGCCGCGTTCGATGCGCACCTGTTGCTGTTCGCGCTGCATCGAGACGCGTTCCGCGCGCATCTGCTGTTCGCGCTGCGCAGTGGCGCGTTGCTGCTGTTGCTGCATCCGCGTGGCCTGCTGCTCCCGCTGTATCATCGCGCGTTCGGTGCGCGCCTGCTGCTCGCGCTGCACATTGGCTTGCGCTTGCTGGCGTTGCGCGGCGACGCGCTCATTCTGCTGCACGCGTGCGGCCTGCGCCTGTTGCTGGCGGGCGAGCGCGGCCTGCTGCTGCAGTTCGCGCTGTTGCCCCGCCTGGAAATTGCGGGCCTGCGCCTGTTCGCGCGCGGTGAAGGCGCGTTGCTGTTGCTGCTGCGCCATCTGCTCATGCTGGAGCCGCGCCGCATTGACCTGCTGTGCCTGCAGCAATTGCTGCTGTTGCTGGTGACGGACCTGCGCATTGTGTGCCAGCATCGCACCCGCGGCGATTGCCGCGCCACCCGCGACAGTGGCGGCGACCGGGGTGAAGCGATGCGGATCGCGCGCCCAGGACGCCTGCTGCCATTGCGCCGGGATCGCGCGCGGCGGCGGCGCGGCACGGAAGCCCTGCGCCTGCCAGCTGTTGAAGCGCTGCTGATCGATGCTGCGGCGCGCCTGCTCGGCCTGCCAGTGGCGCTGTGCGGCGACATCCTGTTGCGCGTAATTCATCCACATCGGCTGGCGCGCACGGGTCGCGTCCCAGCGCTGCTGCTGGTTGAAATAATTGGTGCGGTAATTGGTCCAGTTCTGGACGTTGATCGAGACGCGGTCACCGCGCGAGGCGCGCCACAGATCCTGCCCGCGCATCAGATAGCGCGAGGCATAGACCACCTGCGGCCCATAATCCTCCCACGGCACGATATCGCCGCTCACGTCATAGACGACCGCGAGCTGCCCATTGTCGTAACCGTATGAATAATATGGATCGCGGACGAAATACGGCTCTTCCTCGCCCGGTTCGTAATAATAAGTGCGATAGCCGCCGGGGACGGGCTCGGCGAAAACGAGCGAATCGTCATAGCCTTCCCACGCCCAGGGCTGCACCCCGGCATAATCGAAGCCGTAATCCGGCGGGGCCTCGCCCAGCGCGTCGGAGAATTGGTAGGCCGCGTCGGCATAGGCATATTCGGCCCCGCGCCGCGGGTCGCGCACCCGCACGGTGCGGATCGGGCGGGTTTCGGGCAGGGCGGTGGCGGCCGGCGCAGCGACCGGCGGCGGGGCCGCCACATCGGTCATCGGCAAGGTTGCGGGCAGGGTCGGCAACGGCGCAGCGGCGCTCTGATTGTCGAGCAATAACTGATTGGCGCTGGGGGTGCGGTTACACCCGGCGAGGGCCAGCGCGGCCAGCGCGACCGACGCGCCGAGAGACGAAAAACGAAATCCGGCCATGGCCTTATGACTCCATCCATCCCGGTAAGCCGGCATGGATAACGCATCGTTGCTGAACCGGTTCTGGGCAGGCGGTTCATCCGGCAGCAATTTGCGTTCCGTGCCACGTCATCGTCCCGGCGCGGGGCCGGGCGGGTGGAGTGTAGGCCGAAATATCGCCCGGTGTTAACTATAGTTGAAGCTGATGCTGATGCGCGGCTCCTTGGCGTCGCTCGGCATCACCTCGTGGCGCAGCCAGCTTTCCCACAGGAACACGCTGCCCGCCGCCGGCTCGGCATAGACGAACGTATCGGGGCGCAGCGGCGCCGCCATCAGGAGAGGTAGCCGCGGATCTTCCAGCTTTAGCGCGCCCGAACCCGGCGGCACCGCGACATAGAAGGTGCCGGAGACCGCGCTGTGCGGATGGATATGCCCGCTGTGCGTCGCATGGCGCTGCATGACATTGACCCACAGGCTGTCGAGCCGCAGCCGCCGCCCGCCGAGGTCGACTTGCAGCTCCTTGGCGAAGGCCGCGACATGCCGGTCGAGCTGGCGCTTGAGCGCGGCAAAGGCGGGATCGCGCGCCGGCAGGGCGTTGAGCGAGGCATAGCTGGTATAGCCGCGATAGCCGTTGGTGCGCGACCACGCCCGCCCGGCGCGATCGTCCTGCGCCAGTTGCAGCGCGGATTGCTCAAGCTCGGCGATCAGCGCCGCGTCGTCGATCCGGTCTTCATAGAACAGCGTCGGGAATAAGGTGCGGACCGGCATGACTATTCCCCCAGACGCAGCGCGACATCGTTCATGAAGCGCACGTCGTCGCCGGCGGCGAGCCATGGCGCCTCCGCCGCGATCGCGCCGAGCAGATCGCTCAGCGGTTCGATCTCGCTCTTGGCATAATTTCCGAGCACATGCCCGGTCACGCGATCCTTGTGCCCGGGATGCCCGATGCCGATGCGGATGCGGCGGAAATCGGGGCCGAGGTGGCGATCGATCGAGCGCAGCCCGTTATGCCCGGCGGTGCCCCCGCCGGTCTTCACCTTGACGCGGAACGGCGCGAGATCGAGCTCGTCGTGGAACACGGTCAGCGCATCGGGCCCGAGCTTGTAGAAGCGCAGCGCCTCGCCGACGCTGCGGCCGCTTTCGTTCATGAAGGTTGCAGGCTTCAAGAGCAGGATCTTTTCCGATCCCAGCCGGCCTTCCTGCAGCCAGCCCTGGAATTTCTTGCTCGTCGGGCCGAAGCCATGCACCTCGGCGATCGCGTCCAGCGCCATGAAGCCGATATTGTGCCGGTGCATCGCATATTGCGGCCCGGGATTGCCCAGCCCCACCCACAATTGCATCTGCTTACCCTCCCGACATGAAACGGGCGGGGGACGTTGCCGTCACCCCGCCCGAATTCGGTAACAACCGAGGCGACGGATTACTCCGCCTTATCGGCCTCGCCTTCCTCGGCAGCGGCTTCAGCCGCGCCTTCGGACGACTTGAGCGCCGACGGCGCCACGATCGTCGCGATCGTGAAATCGCGGTCTTCGATCGCCGAGGCGGTGCCCTTGGGCAGCGTCACGTGCGAGATGTGGATCGATTCGCCCACGTCGAAGCCCTTCAGCGAGATCGCGATCTCGGCCGGGATTTCCGCCGCGTCGCACACCAGCTCCAGCTCGTGGCGGACGATGTTGAGCACGCCGCCCTTCTTCAGGCCGGGCGCCGCGTCCTCATCGGCGAACACCACCGGGACGGCGACCGTCACCTTGGCGTGCGCGCTGATGCGCAGGAAGTCGACATGGACCGGACGATCGGTCACCGGGTGGAAATGCACGTCCTTCGGCAGCGTCCGCTCGCCGTTGACCATGATCACCGAGTTCATGAAATGCCCGGTGCCCAGCGCCTTTACCAGCGCCTTCTCCTCGAGGTGAATCGAGGTCGGTTCCTTGTTCTGGCCGTAAATGACGGCGTGGACGCGGCCGTTGCGACGCAGATCACGGGAGGCTCCCTTGCCAACCCGATCACGCGTCTCGGCTGCGAGCGTCAGCTGGTCGCTCATTGCAGTATCTCCGAAACGAATAAAGGTTCATCTCCCGCCACGCCTCCAGGGATGACCATGACGGGAAGCCGGCGCGCTTAGCGGGAGATGGCGAAAAAGGCAATGACCGTGACGCCCGCCTTAGGCCCCTCTCCTTCAGGGGAGGGGCTTGAGACCGCTCAATACTTAACCCGCACCGCCTTCAGCTTATAATGCTGCAGCTGATCCTGCACGCTGCCCGGCCCGGCGAGGTGGCCGGCGCCGACCGCGATGAACACCGTCCCCGGCTTGCGCATCCGATCGGCGATCCAGCCGGCCCATTGCCGGTTGCGGTTGATCAGCAGCGTCTCGGCCACCTCGGGGGTGTCCTTGAGCGAGGCGTTCATTTCCTTGGCCAGCTCGTCGGGGCGCCCGGCCGCCCAATCGGCGACCATCTTGTCCATATTTTCCTGCGCCTTGGGCATTTCGTCGATCGTCGAGGCGAGCAATTCGACCTGCCCCTTGTGCGACAATTTGTCGAACAGCGACATCTGCCCCTCGAACGTTTCCAGCCCCACCACCTGCTTGCGCTGCGCCTTGGCGGCGCGGGTCAGGATGCCTTCGGGGCCGTTGGCGGGATCGTAACCCAGCTTCTCCAGCGGCAGGATCGACAGGCTGATCGCGGCGAACCACGGCCGCATCCGGTCATATTGCGCCAGCGGCAGCCCATTGTCGTTCACCGCCTTGGCGAAGGCCGCGCGCTTTTCGGGCGGCAATTGCTCGCTCAGCGTCGGCCCGTTGAGCGCGAACGCCTTGGACAGCACCACCTTCTGCTGGGTCGCCTGATCGGGCTCGACCATTTCGAGCACCAATGTCCCCGATTTGTCGAACGCCTTCTTCACAGCCTCGTCGAACCACGACAGCCCGGGCTTCAGCACATGGATCGTGCCGAACAGGTAGATCGTGGTATCCTTGTCCTTCACCACCCACAAAGCGGGATCGGCATCCTTCGTCGCGGTCGGCGCCGGTTGCGCGCAGGCGGGAAGGGCGAAGGCGAGGCCAAGCGTGGCAAAAGCGGCGGTGAGCGGACGGAACAACGCGGGCAACCTCATATGAAAGCAGGACAGTGCGATTTACGCATAGACTTGCCTGTTGGCGAGCCATCCGTCATGTCCCGCGCGCGATGAATATGAGGTCAACAGACGCGCCGCTTTCGTTTCAGGACATGATCCTGCGCCTCCATCATTATTGGAGCGAGCGCGGGTGCGTGATCCTGCAGCCCTATGACATGCGGATGGGCGCCGGCACCTTTCACCCCGCCACCACGCTGCGCGCGCTGGGGCCGGAGACGTGGAACGCCGCCTTCGTCCAGCCCAGCCGCCGCCCGACCGACGGCCGCTACGGCAAGAATCCCAACCGGCTGCAGCATTATTACCAATATCAGGTGATCCTGAAGCCGAGCCCGCCCGACCTCCAGCAGCTCTATCTCGGTAGCCTCGCCGCGATCGGGGTGGACATGAGCGTC
>JAFKLV010000303.1 GCA_017304125.1 Sphingomonadales bacterium | reverse complement strand
CACAATTCGGGCGAGAGCCCGTAATAGATCGCCACCAGCGCGGCGACATAATTGCGGATCGTGAGGTTGCGATGGCCGATCGCGACGATGCGTTCGATCATATGATCGATGCTGCCGATGGCGGTGCGATAGGGGATCACCCGCTCATAATCGTCGAAATAATCGAGGATCGCCGCAGCGACGACGTCCTCCTTGCTGCCAAAGGCATAATAAAGCGTCTGCCGCGCGACGCCGGCGCGCTTGCCCAGCTCGTTGAGGTTCCAGCCGTCGAGGCCCTTTTCCGACACCAGCGCGCGCGCTTCGGCGAGGATGCGCTTGCGGCGCTCCAGCATCGCCGGGCTGGCATAGCCCTCTGCATCCTGCGGTTTCGCCAAATCGTTCTTCCTCCCTGAAGGCCACCTTGCCTTGAAAACTGCGCGGACGCAAAAAATTTTACTCCAGTCTAAAATTGATTGAATCTGTTTTCACTTCAGTGCAGATTTCGATTCGAAGGCCAGCGGGATGACCCGGCCGCCTAGGAGAGAGAAATGTCTGGACCCCTCGCGCATCTGCGCGTCGTCGAAGCCTCCACCGTCATGCCCGGCGCGATGGCTGCGATGCTGCTCGCCGATCACGGCGCGGAAGTGATCAAGGTCGAGCCGGTCGGCGGCACTTTCTTCGCGCATGACCTGACCCGCAAGGGCTGGGATCGCGGCAAGCGCAGCGTGGAATTCGATATCGCGGCCGAGCCGGAGAAGCTGCGCGGGCTGCTGCAGGGCGCGGATATCTTCATCCACTCATTGTCCGATGCGGAGGCTGCGAAGCTCGGGCTCGATGCCGCGAGCCTCGAGCGCGATTTCCCGTCGCTCGTTTCGTGTGCGCTCACTGCCTATAGCCGCGATAACCCGCTGGCCGATCGCCCTTATGGCGAATCGCTGGCCGCCGCCCGGCTCGGCACGGTGATGGATCGCGGCAGTTCGCACCGCGCGGGGCCGATGTATCTCGGCCACCCGGCGCTGCATTACGGGCAGGCGTTCCTCGCGACTATCTCGGCGCTGGCCGCGGTGCGCGCGCGCCGCTCGATCGGGGTCGGGCAAGAGGTGGAGGCATCGCTGCTCGACGCCTTCCTCGCGCAAAGCCCGATGAACCATTGGTGGCAGGAGGACGGCATCTCCTACATCAAGAAGGGCGATTCCGGTGCGATCGATCGCTTCGGCAACGTCCGCCTCGTCACCGGCATGTTCGAATGCGGTGATGGCAAGTTCCTGCAGGTCCATACCGGCTCGGGCGGGTTCAAGCCGGCGTTCGACATCCTCGGCTTCGGCGATCGCATTCAGGCGGTCAAAGGCCCGGAAATGGCGGTGCCGCTGACCGAGGACGAATATCAGGTCGCGCGGGTCGAGGTATTCGATGCGTTCAAGGCGAAGTCGCGCGCCGAGTGGATCGAATTGTTCCAGGCGGCGGATGTCGCGGCGCTGCCGGTGCTGGAGCCGGGGGAAATCCTGCTCGACGAGCAGGTCGAGTTCGTAAAGATGCGCATCGCGCTGCCCGACAAGGATTTCGGGACGATCCATCAGGCCGCGCCGGCGATCCGCTTTGCCGATACGCCGTGCGCGACGCCGACCCCGGCGCCCGAGATCGGCGCCGACAATGACGCGCTGGGCACTTTGTCGCAGCGCAAGACGACCGCGTTTAGCAAGGTGCGCGATATCCGCCGGCCGCTGGAAGGCGTGCGCGTGGTCGATTTCTCCTCCTTCTTCGCGGTCGGTTTCGGCGGGCGGTTGCTCAACGATCTCGGCGCCGATGTGATCAAGGTCGAGACGCCCGGCGGCGATCAGATGCGCCCGCTGCCCGATGTGTTCGCCGCGGCCAATCGCGGCAAGCGCGACGTGGTGCTCGATCTCAAGACGCCGGAAGGGCTGGAGGCGGCGCGCAAGCTGGTCGCCACCGCCGATGTCGTCACGCACAATCTGCGCCCGGGCAAGGCCGACAAGCTCGGCATCGGGTTCGAGGCGCTCAAGGCGATCAACCCCAATCTCATCTATCTCTATCTGCCGGGCTATGGCTCCAAGGGGCCGAAATCGCTGCTCAAGAGCTTCGCGCCGCTGGTCAGCGGGTGGGTCGGGCTGCTCTACGAAACCGGCGGGGCGGGGAATACGCCCAATCGCTCGGCGTTCGGCAATGAGGATTACAATAACGGCTTCCTCGCCGCGGTGGCGGTGATGATGGCGCTGGAGAACCGCGATCAGAAGGGTGGGGCGGCCGAATATGTCGAATGCCCGCAGCTCCATTCGAGCCTGTGGACCACCTCCGAACATTTCCTCGATGCCAATATGAAGCCGGTCTACGGCCTGCGCGCCGATCGCGAGCAGCAGGGGTTCAACGCGCTCGACCGGCTCTATCGCGCCAATGACGGCTGGGTGTGCATCTCGTGCCGCGCCGACGATCGCTTTGCCGCGCTGGCCACGGCGATCGGCCAGCCCGATCTCGCCATGCGCTACCCGACGGTGCGCGACCGCGACGCTGCCGATGCCGAGTTGAAGGCGCTGCTCGACGGCTGGTTCGCGGCGCGTGGCAAGGACGAGGCCTTCGCGACGCTCGACGCCGCTGCCGCCCCGGCGGAGATCGTGTGCGAAACGCCGTGGATCGACGAGGCGCTGTGGTTCGACTGGATGCTCGACAGCAATCGCGTGATCGAAAGCTTCCAGTCGATGTACGGCCATGTCCGCGAATATGGGCTGTTCAACCGGCTCGCGAAAACGCCGGGCCATGCCGCCAGGCCGGCACCGCGGCTGGGCGAGCATACCAGCACGTTGCTCGCCGAAGTGGGGTATAGCGCGGCCGAGATCGACGATCTCGTCGGCCGCCGCGTCGCGATCCAGCCCGCCGACGTCACCAGCCGCATCGCCTCCAAGGTCAACGCCTGAAATTCAGGCTTAGCGAAAGCACACGCTCATGCAGCTCAATCTGCGCTACGACATGAACAGCCCCGATTTCGGCGCGCCGCATCCCGAACTCTATCGCACCGCGATCGAGCAGGCGGCATGGGCCGACAAGCTTGGCTTCACCCAGGTGTTCCTCGCCGAGCATCACGGCGCCGAGGACGGCTATTGCCCCTCGTCGATGGTTCAGGCGGCGTCGATCTTCGCGGTGACGCAGAAGATTTACGTCCACCTCTCGGCCTTGGTCGTGACGATGCACGATCCGTTGCGGCTGGCCGAGGATCTCGCCGTGCTCGACAATATCTCGAACGGGCGGATCTGGCTCACCGCCGGCATGGGCTATCGCCCGCACGAGTTCGAGATGTTCGGCAAGGATATCACCAAGCGGCTCGGGCTGATGAACAAGGCGCTCGATACGCTGAAGAAGGCGTGGGGCGGCGAACCGTTCGACTATGACGGGCGCACGGTGCGCGTCACCCCGGCGGGGGTGCAGCCGGGCGGCCCGAAAATCTATATGGGCGGCTCGACCGACAAATCGGCGCTGCGCGCGGCCAAGGGCGGGTATCAATATTTCCCCGGCCATCCCGGGCTGTGGGATATCTACGCCGAGGAGCGCGAGAAGCTCGGCTTCCCGCCGCCCGAGCCGCTGGTCAAATCGATCGCCAGCTTCCTCTACATCACCGACGATCCCGATCGCGACTGGCCGCGCGTCGCGCCGCATGTCGCTTATGCCACCAACACCTATGCGCAATGGGCGACCGAGCGCGGCACCGGCGATACGCTCTACAAAGCCGCCGAGACGGTCGAGGCGTTGAAGGCGATGCCCAATATCAAGGTGATGACCCCCGATCAGTGCTTCGACTGGCTCAAGACCCAGCCGGCCAATAGCGGGATCAACTTCCACGCCTTGCTCGGCGGGCTCGATCCAGAATTGTCCTGGGCCAGCCTGCGATTGTTCGAGAAGGCGGTGCTGCCGCGGCTGATCGACGCCAAGATGGTGGACCTCAACCTGTGACCCGCGCGCGGCGGGCGATCGGGTTGCTCGCTGCCGCCGCGCTGCTGACGGCGGCCGGGCCGGTCGTCACCACCGACACCGGCGCGGTGCGCGGCGAGGCGCTCGAGCAAGGCGCGGCGTGGCGGGGCATCCCCTATGCGCTGCCGCCGGTGGGGGCGCTGCGCTGGCGCGAGGCGCAGCCGGTGCGCGCCTGGCCGGGGGTGCGCGATGCGACGCGCTTCGGCTTCGATTGTCCGCAGAAGCAGGAGGGCAATCGGCCGGTCCACGCGCAGAGCGAGGATTGTCTGACGCTCAACGTCATCACCCCCGATCGCGCGGCGAAGCGGCTGCCGGTGCTGTTCTCGATCCACGGCGGCGCTTATGCCTTTGGCTCGGGGCGCTATATGGCGGAAGCAGGGCTATCGCCGCTGGTGCGCGGCGGGGTGATCCTCGTCTCGCCCAATTATCGTGTCGGCCGCTTCGGCTTTTTCGCGCACCCCGCGCTCGTCGCGGAGGCGGGGCACGGCACCGGCAATTTCTGGCTGTCCGATCAGCTTCGCGCGCTCGAATGGACGCGGCGCAATATCGCGCGGTTCGGCGGCGATCCGGATAACATCACGATCCTCGGCTGTTCGGCGGGAGGATCGAGCGTCAACGCGCTGATGGCCGCGCCTGCCGCGCGCGGGTTGTTCGCCAAGGCGAGCGCGCATTCGGGGGGCGGCTTCTTCAACGCCACCCGTCCGCTCGCCCGCGCCGAGGCGGAGGGGGCGGCCTTCGCCACCCGCGCCGGGGTGGCCGACACCGGTGCGGCCGGGCTCGCGGCGCTGCGTCGCCTGAGCATCGCGCAGGTGCTGGCCGCCGATCCGGGGCCGCCGGCGTTCGGCGCGATCGTCGACGGGCGGCTGGTGCCCGATGCGATCTCCGCGATCTTCGCACGCGGCGAGCAGGCGCATGTGCCGTTCATCGCCGGCTCGACCAGCAATGAGGCGAGCGTCTTCGGGTTGATGGGGTTCGATGCGGCGACGCTGAAACGGTTGTTCGGGATCGATCTCGACTCGTGGCGCCCGCGCTACGAAACCGCCGGCCCGCTGAGCGATGCGGAGCTGATTCGCCGCGTCCAGACCGATTTTATCTTCACCTCCGCGGCGCTCGGCATGGCGGCTTTGGCCTCTTATCGTGCGCCGGCGTGGAGTTATCATTTCGATTTCGTGCCCCCGGCGGAGCGGGCCTCCGTGCCGGGAGCGCCGCATTGCGCGGACATGCCCTATCTGTTCGGCACCGCCCGCGAAGACGATCCGCGAACCGCAGCAATGGCGCAGCATTGGCGCAGCATGTGGCTGAATTTCCTGCGATCGGGTGACCCGAACGGGCAGGGGCCGAGCGTCTGGCCGCGGACCCGGCCGGGCACGCATGAGACGCTGCTGGTGGAGGATCGGATGACGGTCGTGCACGGGATCCGGCCCGCCGCGATCGCGGCATGGCATGCACGATGGCAACAGGAATCCGGCGTTTCGATCCAGCCTTAATTCTGCATTGACAGGCAAGATTCGCAGTCCTACCAATTTTGCATTCGAGTCTACTTTAGCGCCGACCAATAATAACCGCGGCGCAATGATGGAGGGGTGCTGAGATGAAGGTTCGTGCCATTGCCACGCTCATGACGAGCAGCGCGCTGACGCTCGCCGTGCCTGCCCTCGCCGAAACCGCGCCGCCGGCCACAGCGCCGGCACCGGCAGCGACCCCAGCCGTGACAGCAGCGGACGCCACGGCGGATCAGGCGCAAGCCCAGACGCAGGATCAGACCCAGACGGCGCAGGCGTCGACCAGCACGTCGGGCGATGTCATCGTCACCGGCACGCGCATCGTCCGCGATGGCTATACCGCGCCGACCCCGGTGACGGTCGCCACCACCGACGATCTGCTCAAATCGACCCCGTCGGGTGTGTCCGACGCGCTCAACAAGCTGCCGCAATTCGCCAATTCGCTCAGCCCGAGCAAGGCGGCGTCGAACTTCTCGAACCTGCCGATCCACGGCAACATCCTCAACCTGCGCGGGCTCGGCACCACCGGCAACAACCCGAAGGGCCCGTTGCGCACGTTGATCCTGTTCGACGGGCTGCGTGTCTCGCCGACCGAATATGTCGGCACGATCGACACCAATGTCCTGCCGCAGCTGCTGATGCAGCGCGTCGACGTGGTGACCGGCGGCGCCTCGGCCGCCTGGGGGTCGGATGCGGTCGCCGGTGTCGTCAATTTCGTGCTCGACAAGAAGTTCACCGGACTGACCGGGGTGGCGCAGGCGGGCGTCGCGCAGCGCGGCTATGCCGGCAACCAGCGTATCGGTCTCGCGGGCGGCGCCAATTTCGCCGGCGACCGCGGGCACATCCTGCTGAGCGCCGAATATACCAACAATGACGGTATGAAGCGCGCCGATCGCGACTTCTCGAACAAGGGCTATAATTACGTCGGCTCGGTGGTCGGCGGGGGCACCCCCGGCACCGCGGCCAATCCCTATACGATCGGTACCGATGTGCGCATTTCGGCGCTGACCGGCAACGCCCGCATCACCGGATCGAGCGTCGCGGGCAATCCGCTGATCGGGCAGGTGGTCAATCCCGACGGTACGACGCGTCCATTCAACCTCGGCACCCCGGTCGGCACCGCCGGCTTCCAGTCGGGCGGGGACGGCTATGGCATCACGCAGCAGAATGCCGCGATCATCCCGGGAAAGACCTACAATGCCTTCGGTCGCCTGTCCTATGACGTGACCGACGGGATCAATGCCTATGTCCAGGGGCTGTTCAGCCGCAGCGACTATGTCTATCCGACGCAGACCAACGCGCTCGTTCCGCCGAGCCAGGCGGTCAATCTCTACAGCGGCAATCCGTATCTGACGCCCGCGATGCAGGCGACGCTGACCGGGGCGAACGATTATCTCACCGTTGGCCAATATGATGCCGGCCAGCCGCAGCCGGTGGCGCGCGAGCGGACCGATTATTGGATGGCCACCGCCGGGCTCGACGGCAATGCCGGCCGGTTCAAATGGACGTTGAACTACAGCCACGGCGAATCTGTCCACCACATGGCCACCTCGGGCCTGTACGACAACCAGCGGCTCTACGCCGCGACCGACGTCGTGCTGGTCAACGGCACGCCGACGTGCCGCGTGCTGACCGATCCGACGGTCGCGGCGCTATATACCGGCTGCCAGCCGCTCAATCTGCTTGCCGGCAATCCGGCCAAGGCGACCCCGGCGGGCTATGCCTATGCCACCGGCACCTCGCGCTATGATGCGACGATCAGGCAGGACTCCGTTACCGCGAGCATTTCGGGCAGCCTGTTCAACCTGCCGGCCGGGCCGGTCGATCTCGCTGCCGGTGTCGAATGGCGCAATCAGTCGCTCAACCTCACCAGCAATGCCGATCCGGCCAATCTGGATAGCGCGGCCAAGCGCGCCGCTTATTTTGCCGGCCTGCGCGGCGTTCCCGCCAGCACTTTGGCTTTCTGGCTGACCAACGTCGGTCAGGCGCGGGGCAGTTACAATGTGAAGGAAGGCTTCGCCGAACTGGCGGTGCCGCTGCTCAAGGATACGCCGTTCTTCCAGGAGTTGAGCCTCAACGGCGCGGTGCGCGTTACCGATTATTCGACGTCGGGCACCGTCACGACGTGGAAGGCCGGGGGCACCTGGAAGCCGGTGCACGACATCCTGTTCCGCGCGACTTATTCGCGTGACATCCGCGCGCCCAATCTGTTCGAATTGTACAGCGGCGCGCAGTCAGGCATCGGCATCGTCGACGACAAGAAGAATGCCGCCGGCACGATCGGATCGGGGATCAACCAGAACGTCTCGTCGGTTACCTCGGGCAACCTCAATCTGAAGCCTGAACGGGCCAAGACGTTGACGGTCGGCACGGTGCTGACGCCCAGCTTCCTGCCGGGCTTCAGCATGTCGATCGACTATTATTCGATCAAGATCGAGTCGCTGATCGACCAGCTTTCGGCGCAGCAGATCATCGACAATTGCACCAACAGCGGTGGCACCGGGCCGGAATGCGCGCTGATCACGCGCAGTTCGCCGACCGCCTTCCCGACGCTCGTGCGGATTGCGCCGGCCAACATCGCCTTCCTCAAGACGGCCGGGATCGACTTCGACGCCAGCTATCGCACGCGGGTGGGGACTGACGGCGCACTGTCGCTGCGGCTCTACGCCAATTATCTCGATAAGTTCGATACGCAGCAATATGCCGGCGCGCCGACGCTGCATTATGCCGGGGTCAATGTGGTTGGGTCCAACCCGGCGGGCTATCCGCGTTGGCGCGGCTCACTCACCGCGGATTACAGCACCGATCGTTTCGGCATCACGATCTCCGAGCAGATGATCGGATCGATGCGGCTCGATATCCCCGGCGCGCTGCCCAACGGCGCCCGCGTCGCCTTCGTCAACGATCATGTCCCTGCGGTTTTCTACACCGATCTCACGCTACGGGCGAAGGTCGATGTCGGCGCCGGCAAACAATTCGAGCCGTTCCTGACGATCAACAATCTGTTCGACAAGGATCCGCCGCTGATCCCGGGCACGGTCCCGGGCGTCAATCTGCCGACCGATATCGCGATCTACGATTTCGTCGGCCGCGCCTTCACCGCGGGCGTGCGCTTCAAGTTCTGACGCGCACCCTGAGGGGCGAACATCGGAGGGGGCGGGGCTGCGGCTCCGCCCCTTTTCTTTGTTGTCCATCACCACCGTCACCCCGGCTCAAGGCCTGAGAGACGGGGCACAAAAAAACCGGCGGGAGCGCGCTCCCGCCGGCAGTCTGAGGAGATCTTGCGCCGTCGCTTATTCTTCGAGCGTCAGCGCCCGCTCCGGGCAGGCGCGCACCCCGCGCCGCGCCTTGAGCTGCTTGTCGGGTTCGTCGGGCACGTCGATCACCTGCGTCGGCAGATAGCCCTCGTCGTTAAGGTCGAACATTTCCGGGTCTTGTGCCCAGCAACGGGCATTGCCCTGGCATTTGGCGCCATCCACGATCACGCGCATCGCTCTTTTCCCTTCCTATTCCGCCCGGCGTCAGTCCCACGCCAGCATCAGATCCTCGACCCCGAAAACGAACCCGCCATAGACGGTCGGCAAATGCCCCTCCTTGAAGCGGAAGGTGGGAATCCGCGCGAGCCATTCCTCCAGCCCGATCACCACTTCGCGCCGCGCCAGATGCGAGCCGAGGCAACGGTGTGGGCCGTAAGCGAAGGCGACGTGACGATTGTCCTCGCGCGCGAAGTCGATCTTCTCCGGGTTGGCGAATTCGGCCGGATCGCGGTTCGCGGTCATCGAGGGGCAGGCGATCAGGTCGCCGGCCTTGATCAGCGCCCCGGCCACGTCGACATCGCGCGTCGCGCGGCGGATCGGGGTGACGGTGGGGAAGGCGCGCAGCATTTCCTCCGCGGCGAGCAGGATGCGGCCCGGCTCGGCGCGCAGCATTTCCTGCTCGGCGCGATGCTGCGCGAGATATAGCAGATCGAAGCCGATCGCCGCCGCCACCGTGTCGAGCCCGGCGACGAACAACAGCACG
>JAFKLV010000302.1 GCA_017304125.1 Sphingomonadales bacterium | reverse complement strand
TCGCCGCGCGATTGCGCGGGGCGCTGCGCCAGGCGGACCTCGCGGCGCGCGTGGGGGTCGACGAATTTTCCGTGCTGGTCGCGCCGCCCGCCGGCCCCGAGGAAGCACAGGCGCTGGCCGCGCGGATCCGCGCGACGATGACCGCGCCGCTGATGCTGCCGGATGGCGAGCCGATCGCCATCTCGATCAGCCTGGGCGCGGCGAATTTCCCGCGTGACGGGCACGATAGTGCGGCATTGCTCAACGCGGCCGATCGCGCAATGTATGCCGATAAGCGGACGGTGCCGGCGCCGACGATCACGGTGGTGCGGCAGTCCTGACGCGGGGCGGGGCGGCTGGCCGCATGGCCAACCGGTTCGCCGAAGATTGCCCAAGGCCTTCAGAGGCTTATATGAGCCTTCAGTTCAGGAGGCAGAAGATGAAGTACCGATTCCTGCTCCTTCCCGCGCTGGCGCTGGTCGCTGGTTGCCAGACGGCGCAGCCTGCGCCCACGCGTGGCTTCTCGCCGGCGCAGCAGGCCGCGTTGCAGGAGAATGGATTCAAGCCGGCAGGCGACAATTGGGAGTTCGGCCTCGCCGATCGCTTGCTGTTCGCGAGCGACAGCAGCGATCTGGTCGAGGATCAGCGCGCCGCTTTGTCGCGCACCGCCGCCGCGCTCGCGAAAGTGGATATTCACGGCGCGCGGGTGGAGGGGCACACCGATCGCACCGGATCGATGACCTATAACGAGGCGCTGTCGCTGAAGCGGGCGACCGCGGTGGCGGGTGCGTTGCGCGCCGGGGGGCTGGACGGCGACCGGCTGGTCGTGCGCGGGCTCGGCGCGCGTTATCCGGTGATGAGCAACATCACCGCCGCCGGGCGAACCGAGAACCGCCGCGTCGTGATCATCGTGTCGCCGGACGATACACGGCCTGCGACGCCGGCGGCGCCCGGCGCGGTGCGCTAATCGGGGGTCATTCGCCGCCGGTGCTGGCGCGGACGACGAGGCTGACCGGGCATTCGATCCGCTTGCGCGCGTGGGGCGATTCGCGCACCAGTGCCTCGACCGCGCGCGCCGCCATATCGACGATCGGCTGGCTGATCGTCGTCAGCGAGGGCCAGGCGAAGCTCGATGCGTCGCTGTCGTCGAACCCGGCAACCGCCAGGTCCTGCGGCACGCGCAGCCCGTTTTCGTGCGCATAGCCGAGCACTCCCAGCGCGAGTTCATCGTTGAACGTGAAGATCGCGGAAATGCCCGGCGCGTCCTTCAGCAAGTGCGCGGCGGTGCGATAGCCGGTGGCGGGGAAGGTGTCGTCCCACAGCATCCGGCTGGCGGTGACATCGCTCGCGCTGCCGCCGAGCGCGCAGACCGCGGCGATCAGCGCGTCGCGCCGGGTGGTGCTGGAGGCGAAATTGGACGGGCCGGTGATCACCCCGAAGCGGCGGTGCCCCTTGTCCCACAGATGCTGCGCCAGCGCGGTGACCCCTTCGGCATCGCGTGCGAAGACCGCGACCGAGCGATCGGGCTGCAGCATCGGTGAGATCCGCACATAGCGCACCCCATCGCGCTCCAGCGCGTCGAGCAACGCGAGATCGTCGCACATTGGCGGGGGCAGGATCATGCCGTCGCAGCGCGTCTGGCGCAGCGCGCGCTCATAATGATCGGCGGCGGTCGGGCTGCGCTGGTCGAATTCCTCGGTGACGAGGTGATAGCCGAGCGCGCGGCAGGCGCGCGCCGCGCCGCGCGATAATTCGCTATAATAAAGGCTCGCCGTATTCGCGACGAACGTGCCGATCAGATAGGAATGCGAAGCGGCGAGCGACCGCGCGGCGAGATTGAGCTGAAAGCCGGTTTCCGCGATGACCATCTTGACCCGCTCGCGCGTCGTATCGCGGACCGAGGGGTGATCGTTGACGACGCGCGACACCGTTTTGGCCGACACGCCTGCGCGCTCAGCCACATCCGCCAGTGTGGCAGCCCGTTGAACCCCTTCGCTTTTCACCCACGCAGTTAAATGGCCGAACCGGTCCAAGTCCAGCAGGATTGTTACGTGACGTAAAATTAATCCAGGTTAGTGGACGGCCTCCCAGGGCGTGGCCGATCAATGATCGTGGGTGTGATCGTGTCCGTGGCTGTGCCCGTGGCCGTGAAGCGCTTCGAGCACTTCGTCGGTGCGCGCGGGATCGCCGATCGCGAGCACCTGTCCGCTGCTCGCCGCAGTCAGCGGATCGCCGTGCCAGTCGCACATCCGCCCGCCTGCGCCTTCCACCACCGGCGCCAGTGCGGCAAAATCGTAGAGCGCCAGCCCCGCCTCGCACACCAGGTCGAGATGCCCGGCCGCGACGAGGCCGTAATTGTAGCAATCCCCGCCATAGACCGGCCCCTGTCGCGCATGGCCACCCGACACGGTGGTGACCAGCGCCATGAAGGCATCGGCTTCCTCGCCGCTGAAGGCATGCGGGCTGGTGGTGGCGATCAGCGCGCCTTCCAGCGTGGCGCAGGCGCGGGTGCGGATCGCGCGGCCGTTGAGCGTGGTCGGTTGCCCGGCTGCGCCCAGCCAGCGTTCGCGCTGGATCGGCTGATCGATGATGCCGAGGATCGGCCAGCCGTCCTCGACCAAGGCGATCAGCGTGCCGAAAATCGCGCGGCCGGCGGTGAAGCTGCGCGTGCCGTCGATCGGATCGAGCACCCATTGCCGACCGGTCACGCCGTCCTTGACGCCATATTCCTCGCCGACGATCCCGTCGCCCGAGCGCTCGGCGTCGAGGATGCGGCGCATCGCCGCCTCGGCCGCGCGATCGGCCAAGGTGACGGGGGAATGATCGGCCTTGATCTCCACACCATGTTCGGTGCGGAAATAAGGGCGGATCGCCTCGCCGGCCGCATCGGCAAGGCGCAGCGCGAGATCGATATCTGTTTGGCGGATCGGCATGGTCTCTCGCCTATCGCACAGCGCGCGTTCGCGCTAGAATGGGTCAAAATATCCAGGAGATATAAAATGCGCCTGTTGCCATTGTTCGCCGCGCTGGCGATTGCCGCCCCGGTCAGCGCCGCTTTGGCGCCGGGAGCCAAGGCGCCCGATTTCACGACGCGCGGCGCGATGGCCGGCAAGGTCGTGAAGATCAATCTTGCCCAGCAACTGCGTCATGGCCCGGTGGTGCTGTATTTCTTCCCGGCGGCCTTTACCCCCGGCTGCAATGCCGAGGCGCGTGCTTTTGCCGAAAGTCTGGATTCGTTTCGTGCGGCCGGAGCAACGGTAATCGGCATGTCGGCCGATTCAGTCGAAGATCTGCAGAAATTCTCATCGAGCGAATGTGCTGGCAAGTTTGCGGTGGCAAGCGCCGGCCCGCGCGTCGTAAAGGATTATGACGTTGCCTTGCCGCGCGCGGTGAATGGTCGTAATGTAACTAACAGAACAAGTTATGTAATTGATCGCAAGGGGCGGATCGTCTTTGTTCATAGTGATATGAATCCGAAGGAGCATATTTCGTCGACGCTGGAGGCGGTGCGCAAGTTAAAGGCCGGCTAATTCCTGGTCACCACTTCTTAGCGCTTTGCCGATAGGCGCCGGCCGCAGGAACTAGTCGATCCACGTGCCATGTGGCCGTGGGAGCAGGGGGAACGGAACGGTGGGCGTCACTGGTACGCAGCGAATCCAGGAGGGCGAGCCCTCGTCCGGACTGTTCGAGCGTATCGGCCGATTCCTCATCGAGCAGCGGCTGAGCCCCGAACCGGCGCATTATACTTTCGCCTATCACGTCATGAGCGATCCCGACGGTGCGCTGGCGCGCGCGGTCGAAACGCTCACCGACGGCGGGGTGCGCCTGTCGCGCAAGGATATCGTCTCGCTGGGTGGCGAGGCGGTGGTCGGGCCGACGGTCGAGTTTTCCGCGCCGCAGGCGCCGCTCGCCCGCCCCGTGCCCGCCGCCGAAGATGAGCAGCCCAACCCGGCGGCGCTGATCGATCGCGCCAAGGAGCAGGTCGACGATTTCGCCGATACCGTGCGTGCGATGCATGACGAAACGCGCGGCTTCGGGCGCGATATCGCCGCCAGCGCCGCGGCGATGCGCCGGCAGGGCGTGACCGAGGGGATGGACGAGATCGCGCGGCTGACCGGCGCGATGCTCGATCGCGTCCGCCAGGCCGAGGCGCGGCTCGAAGCGGCGACGCGCGAGACCGAGGCGCTGCGCAGCGCGCTCGACGAGGCGCGCGACAGCGCGCGGCACGATCCGCTGACCGAACTCGCCAACCGTCGCGCGTTCGACGAGGCCTATGCCGCGCTCGTCCCCGGCACCGCCGTGGTCGTCGCGGTGTGCGACATCGATTATTTCAAGCGCATCAACGATCGCTTCGGCCATTCGGTCGGCGATCGCGTGCTCAAGGCGATCAGCCAGACGCTCGCGGCGGAGTGCGAGGGGCATCTCGTCGCGCGGGTGGGCGGCGAGGAATTCGCCATATTGTTCGTCGGCATCGCGCTCGACGAGGCGCGCGAAATCATCGAACGCGCGCGTGCCGCGATCGCGGCGCGGCGCTTGCGGCTGCGCTCGACCGATGCGTTCATCGGCGCGATCACCATTTCCGCCGGGCTCACCTGCGCCACCGGGGCGGAGCAGCAGGAGGAGGCGCTCGCGCGCGCCGATGCCGCGCTCTACGCCGCCAAACACGCCGGGCGAAATCGCGTGGATATCGCGCCGTAAGTTGGCGGAATGCGCCATTGGCAAGCGGCGGATATCGCTATTTTTCCGGCGCCGTCATGCTAAGTCATTGATTTCTATATAGTCGTAAAATTGGCACGGCTCATGCAATTCCCTTGGCATCGGCCGCCGGATCAACCGGCAGCCACCACAAAGGGAATTAGATCATGACCGACCGTTTCACCACCGCCCGCGCTTATGCCTTCAGCTTCATCGGCGCTGTGCTGGTTGCCGCCCTGATGGTCAGCGCCGCCGTTCCCGTGATGCCGATCGCCTGATCGCCGCGATCACGATCCACCGACCCACAGGAGAAACGACCATGTACCGCCCGTTCGCTTTCGGCTTCGCCTCGTTCGCCACCGCCGCGCTGCTGATCTACGTCAATGCCGTAAGCACCGTCGTCGCCTGACCGGCGACCGACGGGGCTTACCTTCCCACCGGCAGATCCTTGAACGCAGCGTCCTTGTCGACGCGGATCTCGCCCGGCAGACCGAGTACGCGCTCGGCAATGATGTTCTTCAAAATCTCATCGGTGCCGCCGGCGATACGCAGCCCCGGCCCGTTCATCACCGCGGACTGGAACAGCCCCTTCAAGGGCAACAGCGCCGGATCGTTGATGATCCCATATTGATCCTCCGCCTCGACCGCCGCATTGCCCAGATCCTGCAGCTGATTGGCGGCGATGATCTTGCCGATCGAGCTTTCCGGGCCGGGCGTCTGCCCGCGGCTCAGCGCGGTGATCGTGCGCATCCGCGTATTGCGCAGCCCCTCCGCCTGGACATACCAATCGGCCAGCCGCTGGCGGAACGCCGGGTCGCGGATCAGCGGCCCGTCCGCCGCGTCCAGCTCCCTGGCGAGCGCGAGAATGTCCTTCGGCCCGGCGCCGCCGCCGCCGCCCACCGCCAGCCGCTCGTTCATCAGCGTGACCAGCGCGACCTTCCACCCGTCATCGACCGCGCCCAGCCGCTGCGCATCGGGGATGCGCACGTCGGTGAAATAGATTTCGTTGAAATTGGAGCCGCCCGACATCTGGTGGATCGGCCTGATCTCGATCCCCGGCGATTTGAGGTCGAGCCAGAACATCGTCAGCCCCTTGTGCTTGGGCACATCGGTGTTGGTGCGGACGAGGACGATGCCGAAATCGGAATAATGCGCGCCGGAGGTCCACACCTTCTGGCCGTTGACCACCCAATCCTCGCCGTCACGCACCGCACGGGTACGGATCGCGGCGACATCCGATCCGCCGGCCGGCTCGGAAAAGAGCTGCGACCAGATTTCCTCGCCGCGCAGCGCCGGGCCGACGAAGCGGCTTTTGGTCGCGGCATCGGCAAAGGCCATGACGGTCGGCACGCACATGCCGAGCCCGATCGTGAAATAGCCGTATTGGACGGGGAATTTCGCTTCCTCCTGCCCGAAGATCACGCTTTCGATCGGGGTGCCGCCGCCGCCGCCCCATTCCCTGGGCCAGGTGATCTGGGCATAGCCGGCGCCGGCCTTGCGCGCCTGCCAGCTCTTGGCCGCGGTCATATCGTCGGGGTGCGCGATCGCTTTATGCTCGGCGACATTGCTGTCGAGCCAGGCGCGCGCGGCGGCGCGATAGGCGGCTTCTTCCGGGGTGTCGTTGAAGTCCATCGTTCGTCTCCCCTCAGGCCGCGTTGCGGGTTTCGAGCTGCGTCACCAGCCGTTCGCGCCACGTCGCGGGCGCGCCGGCGACAAGGCTCAACTGGCGCGAGCGCCGGTAATAGAGATGCGGGTCCGCCTCCCAGGTGAAGCCGATCCCGCCGTGCGTCTGGATATTTTCCTTCGACGCAAACCAGAAGGCGTCGCTCGCCGCGACCCGCGCGGTGGCGGCGGCGAGCGGCAGTTCGGCTGCCGCGGTGTTGAGCGCCCAGGCGCCATAATAAGCGTTCGACCGCGCGATCTCGTTCTTCACATAGATATCGGCGAGCTTGTGCTTGATCGCCTGATAGCCCGCGATCTGCCGCCCGAAGGCAAAGCGTTCGAGCGCATAACCCTTGGCCATATCGAGGCAGCGGTCGGCGCCGCCCAATTGCTCGAACGCGAGCAGCACCGCGGCGCGATCGAACACCGCCTGCATCGCGGCGATGCCGTCCTCATTGCCGAGCCGTTCGGCCGGCGCGGCGTTGAAGATGAGGCGCGCGGCCGAACGCGTCGGATCGAGCGTTGTGAGCGTCTCCGCCGAAACCCCCGCGCCCTTCTCGACGAGATAGAGGCCGTCCTTGGCCAGCACGACGATCAGATCGGCGACATCGCCGTCGGTCACCGGGATCTTCTCGCCCGAGATCGTGCCGCCGCTTGCGACAGTGCGGATCGAGCGCGCCGTCACCGGCCCCTTGCCCTCGCTGGTGGCGAAGGCGCCGATACACTCGCCGGCGGCGATCCGCGGCAGCCACTTGGCCTTCTGCGCCTCGGAGCCGAACAGCATCAGCGCCTCGGCGACGAAATAGACCGTCGAGGCGAACGGGATCGGCGCGCAGGCGCGGCCGAGTTCTTCCGCCAGCGCGCATAATTCGACATGGCCGAGCCCGAGCCCGCCGTGGTTTTCGGGGATCGCCGCGCCGAGCCAGCCCTGCTCGGCGACCGCGCGCCACAGCGCACTATCATAGGCGCGCGCGTCGTCGTCGAGCACGCCACGCACCACGCTCGCATCGCATTTCGCGGCGAGGAAGCGGCGGGCTTCCTCCTTGAGCATCTTCTGGTCGTCGGAATAGTCGAAGTTCATGGTTCGTCCTTTCCGGGTCAGCGCGGCTGCATGCGGATCGCGCCGTCGAGCCGCACATCCTCGCCGTTGAAATAGCCGTTGCGGATCATCTCCACCGCCAGCGCGGCATATTCGGGCGCCGCGCCGAGCCGCTTGGGGAAGGGCACCGATGCCGCCAGCGCCGCCTTCACCTGCGGCTTGGCGCGCGCGAGCAGGGGCGTGTCGAAGATGCCGGGCAGGATCGTGTTGATGCGAATGCCCTCGCTCATCAGGTCGCGCGCGATCGGCAGCGTCATGCCGATCACCCCGGCCTTGGCCGAGGCATAAGCGACCTGCCCCATCTGCCCTTCCTCGCCCGCGACGCTGGCGGTGTTGACGATCGCGCCGCGTTCGCCCCCGGCGAGCGGTTCGAGCGTCATCATCCCCGCCGCGGCGCCGACGATGCAGCGGAAGCTGCCGATCAGATTGAGCTCGATCGTCTTGATATATTTGTCGATCGGATAGGGCTCGATCTCGCCCGTTTCCTTCGATCGCGCGACCGTCTTGTGCGCGCCGAAGCCGCCCCCGGCGCAATTGACCAGGATGCGTTCCTGCCCGTTGGCCGCGCGCGCCGCGGCGAAGCCGGCATCGACCGAGGCCTGATCCATCACGTCGACCGCGCAATAGGTCGCGCCGATCGCCGCGGCGGCATCGGGGCCGATCTCCGCATTCTTGTCGAACAGCGCGACCTTCACCCCGGCCGCGCGCAAGGCGATCGCCGTGGCATGGCCGAGCCCCGAGGCCCCGCCGGTGACGATCGCTGCGATCTCCGGTCCCAGCTCCACGCATCGCTCTCCTGTTTCTATTTGTGGGATAACATTAGTTATGTAGAGATGCGCGTCAACTGCTGCAGTGAGGAGGGAAAGCGTGGAATATCGGACGCTGCTGGTCGAACGGCGCGGCGCGGTCGATTGGGTGACGCTGAACCGGCCCGATCGGCTCAACACGCTCGACGAGGCGATGATCACCGAATTGTCGGGCTATTTCGGCGCGATCGCCAAGGATCGCGATTGCCGGGTGATCGTGCTCAAGGGGGCAGGGCGCGCGTTTTGCGCCGGGCTCGACCTGTCGGGCGCGCAGACCCGCGCCGACGCGCGCGACACGATCGACCGACTCGCGCACCAGCGCAGCATCGCCGAGATCGTGATGAAGATGCGTTATTGCCCGCAGCCGATCGTCAGCCTGATCCACGGCCCGGCGTGCGGCGGCGGGTTCGCGATGGCGCTGGCGAGCGATATCCGCATTGCCGGCGAATCGGCGCGGATGAACGCCGCCTTCATCCGCATCGGGCTGTCGGCCTGCGATATCGGGGTGAGCTATTTCCTGCCGCGGCTGGTCGGCGCGAGCGTCGCGGCCGAATTCATGCTGACGGGCGATTTCATCACCGCCGAGCGCGCGCTGGCGACCGGCCTTGTCAGCCGCGCGGTGCCCGACGACCAGATGGAGGCGGCCGCCGCGCCGCTGATCGAGGCGATGCTGACCACCGCGCCGCTGGGGCTGCGACTGACCAAGGAATGCCTGCGCATGGCGATCGATGCGCCCAGCCTCGAATCGGCGGTCGCGATGGAGGATCGCAACCAGATATTGTGCGCCTCCGGCCCCGATTTCGAGGAAGCGATTGCGGCATTCTTCGAGAAGCGCCGCCCCGACTATGGCGCCGGGCGCTAGAATCGACCGATCCCCGCCACCCCGGCGCAAGCGCGGGGTGACGGGGCATCAGGTCACACCCGCATCGGCATCAGCACGTAAAGCGCGGGCGATTTGTCATTCTCGCGGATCAGCGTCGGCGCGGCGGCGTCGGCGAGGTGGACCTCCACCATATCGCCGTCGATCTGGCCGAGAATGTCGAGCAGATAGCGGCTGTTGAAGCCGATCTCGAACGGCGAGGAGACATATTCGCCCGACACTTCTTCCGCCGCGGTGCCATTCTCCGGGCTGGTCACCGAGAGCGTCACCTTGTCGCGATCGAGCCCGACCTTCACCGCGCGGGTCTTCTCGGTGGCGATCGTCGAGACACGGTCGACGCCTTCCATGAAGCTCTTGGGGTCGATCTTCAGGATCTTGTC
>JAFKLV010000301.1 GCA_017304125.1 Sphingomonadales bacterium | reverse complement strand
GCCGGCCAGCAGGGCGAGGCTCGAGCGCCGCGAAATCGATATCGTGCTGTTCAAATCCGTACCGTCGTCAATCAGATGCTGTTTCTCTTACGGTTTTCGAGCCCAAAAGCCCCACGGCCGCGAACGGCCCGTGGCGTATCATGACCGGCTCAGCGCAGCCCGGTGATGACGCGCATGCCGGGCTTCAGTCCGTCCGACGTAACTTCGCTGTTGCGCCCGTCGCTGCCGCCGCGGGTGACGGGGATGCGCTGCGGGGTGCCGTCGCCGCCGGTGACATAGACCGCCTCGCCGCGCACGCCGCCGGCCGGGCGCGCCGCATCGCTCGCCCGCCCGAACCGCAATGCGCTGTCCGGCACGACCAACGCGTCACGATGCATGCCGAGATCGATCTGCACCGTAACCGCGCTTCCAACCCGCAATGCCGCGCCCGGGTTCCCCAGTTCGAGCGCGAGCCCGACCGGCGCGCTGTCGATCGATGCGGGCGCCGATGCGCTACGCGCCGGCGCGGGCGGGGCAGCGATTTCGGTGAGCCGCAGGATCGGGACGGGAATTGCCTTTCCGGCCGCCGCGATGACCATTGCGCGGACCGGGTGCGCCGCGCGCAGCCGGGTCGCCTGTGCGCGATCGGTGACGATATCGAGGCGCAGACGGCTATAGGGTTCGGCGATCGCGAACAGATGCTGTCCGGGCGTCGCGCCGACGCTTTGGCCGACCGCAACGAAGCGTCGCGAGACGACACCCGCGACCGGCGCGCGAATCTCCGCCGAGGCCAGTTGCGCCTCGCGCTCGCTCAGGGCGGTGCGCGCGGCGGTCAGCTCGACCTGCGCGGTATCGACCGCCTCGGCCGCGTGCCTTGCGGCATCCTGCGCCGCGCTCATCTCGCGATTGGAAGGGACGCTGCCGCCCGAGCGGCGGCGCACGCGCTGAAAGAGCGCGAGCTGGCCGTCGACATCCGCCTTCGCCGCCTGCGCCTTGGCCAGCGCGGCCTGCCGCGTGTCGAGCAATTCATGCGCCTGGCCGATCGCGTCGCGGAACGGCGCCGGATCGAGCCGGGCGAGGACATCGCCCTCGTTCACCGGCTGATTCTCGGCGACCGGGATCGTCTCGATCACGCCTTCCGAGCCGGCATCGACCAGATGCACCGCGACCGGCTGCAGCCGCCCGTTGCCGAACAGTTTCAGCGGGATATCGACGCGCGCGACCGGCACGGAGGCATATTCCGTCGCCAGCCCGCCGCTCACGAAGCGGCCGACCAGTACGATCAGCACCACTGCGGCGAAGCCGATCGAAAGCCACCGGATCCACCACCCCCACGAACCGCCCGGCTTGGTCCCGAGAAATTCGTCGACCGATGCCTCGCCCGGTGTTTCGGGGCCGTCAGGGGCGTTGACCATCGGCCTCCGGCTCCCAGCTTCCGCCCAGCGCGGTGTACAGGTCGATCAGCGCCGTGGCGCGATCCGCCACAGCGCCGACCCGCTCGTCGCGCACCGTGAGCAAGGCGCGCTCGGCATTCTGCAGCGCGACATGATCGGTCAGCCCCTCGCGATATTGTTTGCGTGCCAGCACCGCGAGCTGCTCGGCCTCGTCGACCGCCTTTTCGAGTGCCGCTTCGCGCGCCTTGGCGGCGGCGAACGCCGTCTGGGCGTTTTCCGCTTCCTCGAGCGTGTGCAGCACCACCTCCTTGTACGGGGCCTGCATGGTGTTCGATGCGCCGCCGAAGATTTTGGGCTGGCCGGTCTGGAGCGCGGCGAGGCGCACGTCGGCGCGGCGGTTGACGAGATCGGACGGCGTGCCGATCGCAACCTCGCTCGGCCCGGCGGGGATCGGCACGACCGCGGCGAACTGATCGCGCAGCGCGGCGGGGGGCTGGCCGGTCAGCACCGCGATCCGCGCCGCGTCCGCCGCGATCGCCGATTGCAGCGCGGGGATGCCGGCCGCGACGCGATCGCTGTCCGCCGCGACCTGCAGCGCATCGAGCGGGGTGACCAATTTGGCTTCCTCGCGAAACCGGGCGATCGCCTGATCGTCCTGCCGGGCGGCGAGATAGGCGCGGATATTCTCGATCCTGGCCTGCCGCGCGCGGAGCGAGATATAGCTGCGCGCGATCGCCGCCTCGGTGCCGATGCGCTTGATCGTCTGCTGATAGGCCGCCTTGCCGCTTGCCTTGGCGTCGGCCGGGGCCGCGCGCTCGATCAGCGTGTCGAGCAGCGGATCCTCGAAATGCCGCCACCATTGGCTGAGGCTCTCCGCCGATGCGGGGGGCTGGGCGGTCGAACCCGCCGAATAATGATCGGCCAGCCCCAGCTCGGCGAGCGTGACCGGCCGGCCGCCGGATGCGCCCTGGCATCCGGACAACCCCAGCATCGCCGAGGCACATAACATCGCTGTCCTAGCTACGCCCATTCATATCCCGATTCTTAACCACAACATATGTTGCGGACCCCGAACGATCGACGCGCGAGGGCGTTGCAGTTGTTTGTTATCAGTCGAATGGCGTTTCTTGCGGGCGTGCCAAAAATGCAAGCGCCGCGCGGCTTGCTGAAGCAGCAGCGCGTCCGCGAGGCGGGTTTCTTTCGCTATCTGGCTGGAGACGGCAGCGCGACGGCGGCTGGCGCTGGATTGTCAGCGAAAATCGTCGTGGCGCGCGATGTCGTAAGACCGCAAGGTGGCTCCCCGAGTTGGATTCGAACCAACGGCCGCTCGATTAACAGTCGAGAGCTCTACCGCTGAGCTATCGGGGAATGCCTTGCGGGAGGCGCGTCTATAGCCGCCCATTTCAGAGATGCAACCCCCGTTTCGCGATGATTTTCACGCGATGAACTGTTCCATCGTAATTCGGTCGTCCAGCGCATGTTCGGGATCGAACAACAGCGTCAGTTCGCGCGCCCGATCCATCGCGATATCGACCTGCGCGACATCGCGAATCTCGCGCTGATCGGCGACCGCCGAGACCGGGCGCTTGCCCGGTTCGAGGATGCGCAGCGAAACGCGCGCGCGATCGGGCAGGATCGCGCCGCGCCAGCGCCGCGGGCGGAAGGCGCTGATCGGGGTGAGCGCGAGCATCGCTGAGCCGAGCGGCAGGATCGGGCCGTGCGCGGAAAGATTATAGGCGGTCGAGCCCGCCGGGGTGGCGACGAGAATGCCGTCGCACGCCAGTTCCTCCAGCACGATGCGGTCGTTGACCGTCACCTCGATCTTCGCCGTCTGCCGCGTTTCGCGCAGCAGCGACACTTCGTTGATCGCGGGCAAAGCGTGGATGCGGCCGTCGATCCCGGTCGCGGTCATCATCAAGGGCGTGACCTTGAACGCGCGCGCGCGATCGAGCCGGTCGTCGAGCCCGTGCTCGCGCCATTCGTTCATCAGGAAGCCTACCGTGCCGAGGTTCATCCCGAACACCGGGGGCGGCGGACGACGCGCCTCGAGCATCGAGTGCAATGTCTGGAGCAGGAAGCCGTCGCCGCCGAGCGCGATCACCAGATCGGCCTCGTCGATCGGGCACCAATCCCATGCGTCGCGTAATTGCGCGCGCGCGGCCTGCGCCTGGGCGGTGGGCGAGGCGACCAGCGCCCGCCGAAGATAGCTGGTCATCCGCCGGTCACGCTCATGTGGCGCGAGACGGCGGGCGCGCCGCCGCGCGCGATGCGGAAATCGTGCGCCTGCGGCTTGGCGGCGATCGCCGCGTCGATCGCGGCATCGAGCCCGGCGACGCCGCCGGTGCGCAGCGCGGTCTTGAGATCGGCATGATCGTCATGCCCGAGGCAGGAATAGAGCCGGCCCTCGGTGGTCAGCCGCACGCGGTTGCAGCCGTCGCAGAAATTATTGGTGAGCGGCGAGATCAGCCCGAGCCGGGTCGCGCTATTGCCGACCCGCCAATAGCGCGCCGGGCCGCCGGTGCTCGCCGCATCGCGCGCGAGATCGTGGCGCGCGGCAAGCCGCTCGAACACCGCCGACAGCGGAACGAAGCGATCGGCACGATCCTCGTCGATCGCGCCGAGCGGCATCGTCTCGATCAGCGTGAGATCGAGCCCCTCGCCGACGCACCAGTCGAGCATCGCGGGGATTTCGTCTTCGTTCAGCCCCTTGAGCGCGACCATATTGATCTTGATGCGCAGCCCCGCGGTCTGCGCGGCGGCCATGCCGGCGAGCACCTGCGCGACATCGCCGTGGCGTGTGATGTAGCGGAAGCGATCGGCGTCGCGGCTGTCGAGGCTGACGTTGATGCGCCGCACCCCGGCATCGAACAGCGCATCGGCATGGTCGGCGAGGCGGGTGGCGTTGGTGGTGAGCGTCAGTTCGTCGAGCCCGTGCCCGACATGCCCGCCGAGCCGCCGTACCAGATCGATCACGTCGCGGCGCACCAAAGGCTCGCCGCCGGTGAGGCGAATCTTGCGCACGCCGCGCGCGACGAAGCGCTCGGCGATGATCGCGATTTCCTCCAGCGCCAGCACCTGCGCGCGCGGCATGAAGCTCATCTTTTCCGCCATGCAATAACGGCAGCGCAGATCGCAGCGATCGGTGACCGATACACGCAAATAGCGGATCGCCCGGCCAAAGCCGTCGACAAGCGCGCCGGGCGCGGAAGAGGCGGATGCCGCGGTCATCTCTCGTTGCAGAGCTAAGCGTTCCATCCCCTTGCGGCAAGTCCGCCCGTCGGCTGGGGACTGCTCCCTTCCTTCTCCCCTCCCTTGTTCAAGGGAGGGGAGCAGAAAAGAAGGTAAATGGCAGAAAAAAGAATCGGTCCCGAAATGAATCAAATCGGGACATGCGTGACGATTGGCGCGGGCGCGGCGGAGCGCTAACACATGCGCCGATGCCGGGCTTTACTACTCCTTCCTATACCATTGCCATTGCGCCGGATGCTGCGCGGGCCGCGCTCGAGCCGTTGCTCGCCGACGCGGGCTGGGTGAGCGCCGATACCGCGCCGCTCGTCCGGCTGGTCGACGCGCGTCGCGAGATGATGACGCTGGCCGCGCTGGCCGGGGTCGCGTTCGAGGAACAGGCCGGGCTGGTCGCGATCGTCGTGGACGATGCCGCGCGCGATGCGGCTTATGATGCCGGTGCGACGCATGCAGTGGTGGGCGAGGAGCCAGCCGCCTTGCTACGCACGCTGCGCTTCGCCGGCCGACATGCGCGGCGCGTGCGGCGGCAGGCGCGGGCGCGGCGGATCGACGAAGCGGCGCCGGGCGAAGTGGCGCGCTTCCTGGCCGGGCGCGCGGCGGACGGCGAGGCGCTGGCGATGATCGCGATCCGCCTGACGCGGTTCGACATCGTCAATGCGGCGTTCGGGCGCTCGACCGGCGATGCCTTGTTAGCCGCGGCATTCGCGCGGATCGTGCAGGGGCTGTCGCCGATCGCGCTGGCCGATCGCCAGATCGCGCGCGGCGACGGCGCCTTGTTCGAGATCGCACTTGCGGCGGACGAAACGGCGCTGACCGAGGTGGTGACCGCGATCGAAACCGCGCTGGCGCGCCCGTTCGACACCGGCGACGCGATGGTTAATCTCGGTGCGCGGATCGGGGTGGCGCGTGCGGCGAACGGCAGCCGGGTCGACGATCTGCCGACCCGCGCGCGCGAGGCGCTTGAGCCGGCGCATGATGGCGCGACGGTGCGGCAGGCGGCGCGCTCGCATGCGGCGCCGCTGGCGCGGCTCGCCGCCGATCTGCACCGCGCGATCGAGCGCGAGGAAATTGCGATCCTGTTCCAGCCGCAGGTCACGCTCGCCTCGGGGGCGATCACCGGGGTCGAGGCGCTGGCGCGCTGGGATCATCCGACGCTGGGCACGCTGGGGGCGGAGACTTTGTTCGCCGCCGCCGATCGCGCCGATCTGGGCGCGGCCTTGTCCGAACATATCCTGATGCGCGCGCTGAGCGCAGTCTCGCGCTGGCCGGCGGAACTGGGCGAGCTGCGCGTGGCGGTGAACGTCACCGCCGCCGATGTGACGCGGCCCGATTTCGTCACGCGCTTTCTCGATCATGTCGCCGAGAGTGGCGTCGCGCGCACCCGCGTGACCGCGGAAATCACCGAGACCGGGCTGATCGGCGATCTCGACGTCGCCGCGGCGGCGCTGGGCGCGCTGCGCGAGCAGGAAGTGCGCGTCGCGATCGACGATTTCGGCACCGGCTATTCGAGCCTTGCCTATCTCAAGGCGCTGCCGCTCGACTATCTCAAGATCGATCGCAGCCTGACGCGCGACATCGCCGGATCGGCGCGCGACCGGGTGATCGTGCGCGGGGTGATCGCGATGGCGCATGCGCTCGGGCTCGCGACGATCGCCGAGGGGGTCGAAACCGCGATGGAGCGCGATCTGCTCGCGGGCGAGGGCTGCGATCTCTATCAGGGTTATCTGTGCGCCGGCCCGCTCGACAGCGCGGGGCTCGCCGCGCTGCTCGCCGGCTGGTCGCTCAATCCGCGGCCTTCGCCAGCCCTTTCGACAATTGCAGCGCACCGTTGAGCCGCGCCTCGGCGTCGGGCCATGAGCGGGTCAGCGCGAATTTCGAATCCGGCCTGAGCTTGGCGATCGCGCCCAGCCGCTGAACATAAGCGAGCAGCCCTTCGATATTGGGCGGGCGATCGTCGTGGAAGGTGACCAGCGCGCCCTTCGGCCCGATATCCATCTTCGCGACGCACGCCTTTTTGGCGTTCATCTTGATCTCGATCACGCGGATGAGATTTTCGGTCGGCTCGGGAAGCGCACCGAAGCGGTCGATCATCTCGGCGGCGAATGCCTCCAGCGATTGCTTGTCGTCGAGCTCGTTGAGGCGACGATAGAGCCCCATGCGCAGATCGAGATCGGGGACATAGTCCTCCGGGATCAGGATCGGCGCGTCGACGGTGATCTGCGGCGAGAAATCGCGCTTCCGCTCGGCGAGGCCGCCGGCCTTGGCGTCGAGGATCGCCTCCTCGAGCATCGACTGATAAAGTTCGTAGCCGACTTCCTTGATATGCCCCGATTGTTCGTCGCCGAGCAGATTGCCCGCGCCGCGGATATCGAGATCGTGGCTGGCGAGCTGGAAGCCCGCGCCGAGCGAATCGAGATCGGACAGCACCTTGAGGCGTTTTTCGGCCGCATCGGTCATCTGCCGTTCGGGCGGGGTGACGAGATAGGCGTAAGCGCGCGTCTTGGAGCGCCCGACGCGGCCGCGCAGCTGGTAGAGCTGGGCGAGGCCGAAACGGTCGGCGCGGTTGACGATCATCGTATTGGCCGAGGGGATGTCGATCCCGCTCTCGATGATCGTGGTGGAGACGAGCACCTCGAACTTCTTGTCGTAAAAGGCCGACATGCGTTCCTCGACCTCGCCCGCCGCCATCTGGCCGTGGGCGATGACGTAGCGGATCTCGGGCACCTCGTTGCGCAGATATTCCTCGATATCGGGGAGATCGGCGATCCGCGGGGTGACGAGGAAGCTTTGCCCGCCGCGATAATGTTCGCGCAGCAAGGCCTCGCGCAGCACCACCGGATCCCACGGCATGACATAGGTGCGCACCGCGAGGCGATCGACCGGCGGGGTCTGGATCACCGACAATTCGCGCAGCCCCGACATCGCCATCTGCAGCGTGCGCGGGATCGGGGTGGCGGTGAGGGTGAGGACGTGGACGTCGCTCTTGAGCGCCTTCAGCCGCTCTTTGTGGGTGACGCCGAAGCGCTGTTCCTCGTCGACGATGACGAGCCCGAGCCGCTTGAACTCGACGCTCTTGGCCAGCACCGCGTGGGTGCCGATGATGATGTCGAGATCGCCCGAGGCGAGCCGTTCGCGCGTCGCCTTCGACTCATTGGCCGAGACGAGGCGCGACAGGCGGCCGATGTTGATCGGGAAGCCTTCGAAGCGCGCGACGAAATTCTGGTAATGCTGGCGCGCGAGCAGGGTGGTGGGGCAGACCAATGCGACCTGCATCCCGGCCATCGCCGCGACGAAGGCCGCGCGCAGCGCCACCTCGGTCTTGCCGAAGCCGACATCGCCGACGATCAGCCGGTCCATCGGCTTGCCGGCGGACAGATCGGCCAGCACATCCTCGATCGCGCGATCCTGATCGTCGGTTTCCTCATAGGGGAAGCGATCGACGAAGGTCGGGAAGCCGTTGCTGTCGGGCTCGGCCACCTCGCCGGTGCGCAGCGCGCGTTCGGCGGCGACGGCGATCAATTCACCCGCGATCTCGCGGATGCGCTCCTTCATCCGCGCCTTGCGGCGCTGCCACGCCTCGCCGCCGAGCCGGTCGAGCGCGGCGCCTTCCTCGCTGGAGCCGTAGCGCGACAGGACTTCGAGATTCTCGACCGGGACGTAGAGCTTGTCGCCGCCGGCGTAGGTCAGCGCGACGCAATCGTGCGGCGCCTTGCCCACGGGAATCGAGGTCAGCCCCTCATAGCGGCCGATGCCGTGATCGACATGGACGACGAGATCGCCGGGCGAGAGCGTCGCCAGCTCGGCGAGAAAGGCGTCGGCCGATTTGCGGCGCTTCTGGCGGCGGACGAGGCGATCGCCGAGCATGTCCTGCTCGGTGAGCAACCCGACGCGCGGCGCGGTGAAGCCGTGATCGAGCGGCAGGACGACCAGCGCGACCTGCGTCTCGCCGACCCCCAAGGCCTCCTGCCACGTTTCGACCGGCTTGGCGCCGTTGAGCCCGTGATCCTTGAGCAGATTGCCGAGCCGGTCGCGCGCGCCGATCGAATAGCTCGCCAGCACCGGGGTGCGCCCGTCCTTGCGCAATTTGGCGAGGTGCGCGACCACCGCCTCGTAGACATTGGTGCCGGCAGCGCGATCGGGGGCGAAATCGCGCGCGCCGTCGACCCCGAAATCGACCACGCTGGCGGATTCGGGCTCGTGAAAGGAGGTGGTGAGATGCGCGGTCGCCGCGTCGAGCCCCGCGCGCCATTCGGCATCGTCGCGATAGAGCGTCCTGGCGGTCAGCGCGCGATAGCTGCCGGGCTGGGCGGCCTCGGCGCGCTTACGGTTCTCGTAATAATCCGCGATCGCCTCGAGCCGCGCCTCGGCGGCGGCGGTAACCCCGCTGTCGCGGATCACCAGCACATCCTCGCCGAGATGATCGAAGATGCTCGCCAGCTTCTCCTCGAACAGCGGCAGCCAATGTTCCATCCCGGCGAGTCGCCGGCCGTCGCTCACCGCCTGATAGAGCGGATCGCCGGTCGCGGTCGCGCCGAAGGTTTCGCGATAGCGGGTGCGGAAGCGCTTGATGCTGTCTTCGTCGAGCAAGGCTTCGGAGGCGGGGAGCAAGGTGAAGCCGTCGATCCGCCCGGTGGTGCGTTGATCGGCGGGGTCGAAGGTGCGGACGCTTTCGATCTCGTCGCCGAAGAAATCGAGCCGCAGCGCCTGTTCCTCGCCGCTCGGGAACAGATCGACGATCCCGCCGCGAATCGCATATTCGCCCGCGTCATGCACCGTATCGGTGCGGACATAGCCATTGGCCTGTAGCAGCGCGGCGAGCCGTTCGCGGCTGATCCGCTCGCCCGGCTTCAGATTGGCGACGAGCTGGCGGATGCGGAACGGGGTCAGCGTGCGCTGGGTCGCTGCATTGGCGGTGGTGAGGACGAGCTGCG
>JAFKLV010000300.1 GCA_017304125.1 Sphingomonadales bacterium | reverse complement strand
ACGCTGACGATGATCGCGCGCGTCAACGGCGTCGAGAAGGTCCGCACCTCGTCGGGCGGCGGGCAGCATTCGATCGCGGCGACGATCGCTTATATCTCGCGTGATGAGACGCTGCATCCCGGCGACCTGATCGGGCTGGGCACTGTCGGCGACGGATGTGGCTATGAAAGCCTGACTTTCCTTGATGATGGCGATGTCGTCGAGCTGGAGGTCGAGGGGATCGGGGTGCTGCGCAACCGGCTGGTCGGGCAGGGAGGCTGACGTTTTGCCGCGCGGTTCGGTTTGTGCGATGCGTGTCGCAATGTCTGACGACGAAATCTCTGGCCTGCCGCCTTATCGGCAGTCGATCGCCGGTCTGTTGCTCGCCGCGCGCGAGGCGACGATGGCGCCGATCCGTCCCAAATTGCGCGCGGCCGATGTGACCGAGCAGCAATGGCGCGTGCTGCGCGTGCTGAGCGACGAGGGGCGGCTCGATATCGCGGCGCTGGCCGCGAGCGCGATGCTCCACGGCCCCAGCGTCACCCGCATCCTCAAGGAACTGGGCGAGCGCGGGCTGATCGCGCGCGACGTCGATCCGCAGGACAAGCGCCGCTCGATCATCGCGATCAGCGAGGCCGGGCGCGCGCTGGTCAACCGCACCGCCGAGCATACCCGCGTGCTGGTGGAGAATTACCGTGAGGCGTTCGGCAAGGAGCGGCTCGAGCGGCTGATGGAAGAGCTGGCGGCATTCCGCGATGCGCTGGGCGGCTTTGCCCCGGACGAGCAGACGCGCGGCCGGGATTGATTCCCCCCATTGTGTCCCCGCGAAAGCGGGGACCCAGGGCGATAGAGCGCAAACGCCGGTGAATTTGGCCTCTGGGTCCCCGCCTTCGCGGGGACACAAGGAGCGCGGCAATCCACGATACCGTTTGCACAGATAACATGTTATCTATATCGTATAGCGATACAGAGTTACGTATAACGTGTCGCGATAAGGCAGGAGTGGGCGGATGGTTGGCATGGCGATCGGGCGCGCGGGCGCGGGCGGGGATGCCGCCGACGATGCGGCCTATCCGCGCGGCGCACGGCCGTGGTTCCTGCTCTCCTATCTGACCTTGCTGTTCGTTTTGTCGTTCATCGATCGCAACATGATGCGCTCGATGGTCGATCCGATCCGCGCCTCGCTCGGGATCAGCGACGTCCAGATCGCGCTGCTCGAAGGCGCGGCCTTCGCCACGCTCTACAGCATCGCGATCATCCCGATGGGCTTTGCCGCGGACCGTTTCAACCGCCGCACCGTGCTTGGCGCGGCGGTGGTCGGCTGGTCGGGGATGACGATGCTCTCCGGCTTCGCCTCATCCTATCGCATGCTGTTCGTCAGCCGGATGGGGCTGGGAGTGGGCGAGGCGGCGTTGCAGCCGTGCGCGATGTCGATGATCCGCGACAGCTTCCCGCCGCGCCGGCGCGCCTGGCCGCTGGCGGTCTATACCACCGCGCCGCTGGTCGGCTCGGCGCTGGCGCTGGTGATCGGCGGCGCGCTTTATGGCTTCGCCAAATCGGGCGGGACGCGCGGCATCCCGATCCTCGGCGGGATCGAGCCGTGGCAATTCGCGATGGTCGTGCCGGGGCTGGTCGGGCTGTGCCTCGGCCTCGCGATCTTCCTGTTCCGCGAGCCGCGCCGGGTGGAAGCCGCGGCGTCGGACAGCGCCGGGCAGGGGCCCGGTTTCCGCGACTCGCTGCGCCATATGCGCGGCAATGCCGGGCTCTATTTCCTGCTGTTCAGCGCGATGATCCTGTGGTCGCTCGCCAATACCGGATGGAGCGCGTGGCTCGCCCCGGCGATCGAGCGCCAGCATGGCCTGCCGCCCGAAGTGGTCGGGCCGACCGCGGGGACGATCGCGCTGATCTGTTCGGCGATCGGCTCGCTCGGCGCCGGGTTCCTGATCGACCGCCGCGCGCTGGCCGGGGATCGCGATGCGGTGCTCAAGATCTCGATCGGGCTGCAGGTGCTGCAGATCGTGCCGGTGATCGGGATGTTTCTCGCGCAGGGGACGACCGGGGTGTGGATCTGCCTTGCGCTTGCCAATCTGCTGATCGGCTCGATGCCGGTCGCGGCCTTTTCGATCCTGACCGAGATCACGCCGGGCCACCACATCGGCAAGATCGTTGCCTTGTTCAATCTCGGGCAGAATTTCCTCGGCCAGACGATCGGGTCCGCCGTGTTCGCCTTCGTCGGCGAGGAAGTGATCGGCGGGCGGCTCGGCATCGTGTGGGCGATCGTCGCTTGCTATCCGGTGATCATGGCGGTGTCGCTGGGGCTCAGTGTGATGCTGATGCGCGCGCGCCGGCGGTTTCTGGCGACGCAAGCGGGGTGACACCTCTAACTCCCCTCCCTTGAACAAGGGGGAGGGGGCGGGGGTGGGTTGGCCGGCGAGGAAGCGGACCGGTAACCCCCATACCAACCCAGCCCCAGCCCCTCCCTTGTTCAAGGGAGGGGAGCAAGGAGGGGAGCAAGGAGGGGAGCAGACAAAGAAAAGGCCCGATCCGGCATCCCGGATCGGGCCTTTTCCTTAGCTCGCTTCCCCGATCAGGCGGGGTCGCCCAGCGGGTTGGCCGGCACCGGCACCGGCGAGGGGACGAACGGGTGGATCAGCGCCCACGGGCTCGGCATCTCGCCCACCTTCACCGCGATCAGCGCCGGGCCGCCGCGCTGCTTGGCGTCGCGCAGCGCCTCGGCGAGGCCCGCGGGGGAGTCGGTGACCACCGTCGGCAGGCCATAGGCCTGACCGAGCAGCGCGAAATCGGGGCTCGCGACATCGGTGCCGAATTCGGCGCCGAACACGCGGCGCTGGATGCGCTGGACGTTACCGAACTTGCCGTCGACGAACACCACTACCGAGAGATTGAGCTGATCGCGCGCCAGCGTCGCCAGCTCCTGCATCCCCCAGCTGAACCCGCCGTCGCCATTGAGCGAGACGGTGCGGCGATCGGCATTGCCGTGCGCCGCGCCGAGCGCGGTGTTGAAGCCGTAGCCCAGCGTGCCCTGATAGCCCGGGGTGATGAAGCGATGCGGCCCGTAAACCGGGAAGGCGATGTTCGAATAATAGCCGACCTGGGTCAGCTCGCTGACGAGGATATCGTCATCGGCCATCGTCCCGCGCAGCGCCTGGACATAATCATGCTGCGGGCGGATCGCCTCGATCTGCAGCGCGCACCATTGCTTGACCTTGGCGACCCGGTCGGTCGCCGACGGCGCCTCGCCCGCGCCGATCGCGGCGAGCAACGCCTGCGCGCCTGCCTGCACATCGCCCTCGAGCACGATCCCGGCGGCGCGCGGCGCGCCCATATGGTTGGGGTCGGTGTTGAGGTAGATATAGGTCACGCCGTCGCGCTTGTCGGTCGGTGCGGCGGTGCCGTCGAGGAAGCGGCTGCCCGCGACCAGCACGACATCGGCATGCGGCAACACCGCGCGCCCGCCGAGCCCGATCAGCGCGAGCGGGTGGCGATCGTCGATCAGCCCGCGGCCCGCCTCGGTCATCACCACCGGCGCCTGCAGCCGCTCGGCGAGCGCCTGGATCTCGGCCGACGCCTGGCTCGCGACCGAACCGCCGCCAGCGCAGATCACCGGGTGGCGGGCGTTGGCCAAAGCCGCGGCCGCCTGTGCGATCGCATCGGCGGCAGGTGCCTGACGCACGCGCTCGGCGCGCGGCAGCAGCGTCACGACTCCGGCCGACTGCAGCACATCGGGCGGCACTTCGAGCGCGACCGGGCGCGGTGTGCCGCTGCGCAGCTGGACGAACGCTTCATGTACCAGCCCGGGGATATCCGCCGGGGTCTTGGCGATGCCATGCCACTTGGTCATCGCCTTGAGCACGCCGCTCTGGTCGGGGATTTCATGGAGCATGCCGTGATGCGCGCCGATCGTGTCGCTCGGGATCTGCCCGACGATGAACAGCACCGGTGCGTTGCACGCATAAGCGGTGGCGATGCCGGAGAGCGCGTTGAGCATTCCCGGCCCCGGCACGACCATGCACACCGCCTCGCGGCCGGTGGTGCGGGCATAGCCGTCCGCCATATAGGAGGTTGCCTGTTCGTGGCGCGGGACGATCAGCCGCAGCTCGTTCGAGCGCTGCCGGATCGCATCCACCGCCCAGTCGAGCTGGATACCCGGGATCGCGAAAATGTCCTTCGCGCCCTCGACAATCAACTGTGCAACCAACGCCTGCCCGCCGGTCATCTCGCCGGGCTTGGCGGCTTCAATCGTTCCACTCATGCGAATAGCCTCCATTCGCTTAACATGTTATGTTTACCGGCCGCGCTTGGCAAGGGGATTTGTCGCGTTTAGCGAGACGCTGTAACGAATTTTGAGGTATATGGCGACAGGGGCGACCGGCCGCGGGCGGCGCGTTGTGACGACTATCATAAAGTGATATTATCCGCTGAAAGGATGTCCCCATGCCTTCCAGCTTCACCCTTGGCCGCCATTTCGAGGGCTTCATCAAACAGCAGGTGAGCAGCGGCCGCTACGCCTCGGCGAGCGAGGTGGTGCGGGACAGCCTGCGATTGCTTGAGGAACGCGAGCAGGAGCGCAGCGCGCATCTGGAGGCGCTTCGGGGCGAGATCGATCGTGGCGCCGCGAGCGGCGAGAGTATTCCGGCGCAACAGGTTTTCTCGAGCGTCAGGGCGCGTCTGGCGGAAGCGGCGACCAAACGTTCGGGATGAAGCTCGTTTTCTCTCCCGCGGCGGAGGCGGATCTTGTCGAGATCGCGCTCTACATCGCGGCCGATGATATCGAGCGCGCGCAAAGCTTCGTCGGCGAACTGGAAGCTGCGTGCGCCGTGCTCGTCGAACATCCCTTCGCCGGGGTCGCGCGACCGGAGCTTGGCGACGGTGTGCGCTCGAAGCCCTATCACCGCTATGTCATCTATTACCGTGTCGAGGATGAAAGCGTGCGCATCGAGCGCTTCCTTCACGGTGCGCGGGATTCCGGCGCGGCGACGCAGGATAACTGACAGACCATAATCAATCCGCCGGGATGCATGCGCTTCCGACTCCTATTTGGCCGGCGCGCTATTCCCCTTCTCGAGCTTGACCGCATCGAGGCCGTTCGGATCGGCGATGGCCGTGGCCGGCACGCTGCCGCCGTTCGCTTTCTGCATGAACATCACGAGCGAGATCGCCTCGTCGGGCTTGAGCGAGCCCGGATCGTCCATCGGCATCGTCGAGACGATCTCGTCATACAGCGCGCGTGCGGGGCGGCCGTTCCATTGCGTCCAATAAGCATCGCCGCTTAACGCCGGGCCGCCGCCGCCGGCGCGCTTGTCGCCGTGGCAACTGGCGCAGCGGCCGGCATAGGTCTGCGCGCCCGCGGCGGCCTGTTGCTCGCCGCTCGCCGGGCCGGTCTGCGCCGACGACGCGCCGGCGAGAATCAGGATTCCGCCCAGTCCGGCGATCACCTTGCGCTGCATATAGTCCTCTTGTCTGTCATGGCCGCCGATGCACCTCGTGGACCGTCACTTGGGGGTCAGGCGAACCAGCTTGCCGGGGGTGGCGTCCTCCACTGCCCACAAGGCGCCGTCGGGCGCTTCGGCGATGTCGCGCACGCGGAAGCCCATTGCCCAGCGCTCGGCCGGCTTGGCCTTACCCGCTGCGTCGAACACGACGCGATTGAGCGACATGCTCCCCAGGCCGCTGATCAGCGCCGAGCCCTTCCAGCCGCGGAACAGTGCGCCATGGTAGAACATCAGATTGCCCGGCGCGATCACCGGGGTCCAATAGATCACCGGCTTTTGCAGGTCCGGGCGCGTATCGGGGCTGGGGATCGGCACGTCATCGTAATTCACCGCATAGGATACGAGCGGCCAGCCGTAATTCTTGCCGCGCTCGATCAGGTTGAGCTCGTCGCCGCCCTTCGGCCCGTGCTCCACTTCCCACAACCGGCCGTCGGGCGCGAACGCCAGACCGTAAGGGGTGCGATGCCCGCTCGTCCAGATTTCCGCCGGCGCCATGTTGACGCCGGGAACCTTGTAGGTCCGCACCACGGGGGCGGTCTTGGCCGCCTCGGTATCCTTCGGCGGATCGATCAGCGTCAGCGTGGGGCTGCCCGGGTGGCCGGCATGCGGATTGCCCGGCGCGGGTTTGCCGTCGAGCGTCAGCCGCAGGATCTTGCCCAGCGCGCTATTGGGGTTCTGCGCCGGGGTCATGCGCTGGCGATCGCCGACGGTGAGGAACAGATATTTGTGGTCGGGCGAGAAAGCGACCGCCGCGCCGAATTGCCCGCCATTGCCCTTGGGCATTTCGCGCCAGATCACGTTGACATGATCGAGCCGCGCCTTGCCGCCCTCGATCACCAATTTGGCATGCGCCAGCGCCAGGCTCGATCCGCCTTCGCCGGGCTCGGCATAGGTCAGATAGATGCCATGATCGGCGGCATAGGTCGGCGCGGTATAGACGCCGAGCATCCCGCCCTGTCCCTTGAACAGCACCGCGGGCGCGCCGGTGACGGGGACCTTCGCGCCCTTCTGGGTGACGAGCCACAGCCCGCCTGGCTTCTCGGTGACGAGCATCCGGCCATCGGGCAGAAAGGCGATGCGCCACGGCGTGTTGAAGGTGGCGACCTCGGTCACGCTGAAGGGGAGGGTGGCCTCCGCCTTGGTTGCGCCGGCGTTGATTTGCGCGGCGAGCGGGGTGGCCGCCAGCGCCAGCACGGCGGCAGCGATCGCGGACATCGACCGGTCGATCGGAAAATGGTTCATACGGGCTCGCCTATGTCGTTTTTACGGAAAAGGAATTTGCTGCAGTTTGGCCTCTATCGCATCCGCGCCGGCTTGTCCCAATAGCGAGAAATCGGCGGTCGAAACGATCGCGCGCTTGCCGACGACCGCGACCGAGGTGGGGTTTTTCGGCAGCCCTTGGGCGATCGTGCGGACCTCGGCATGATCGCCCGATACCCGCAATTCGTCGATCCGCCCGCCGCCCTCGGCAAGCGCGAAGCGGTTGGCGCCGATCGCACGCATCCCGTCGGGGCGTTCGAGCGGTTGCGAAATGGTGATCGGCCGGATCGTCGCCGGGTGATCGCCGCTGTCGGTCGAGATGCGGAAGAGCTTGCCGCCGCGGAAGGTGTTGACCAGCAACGCGCCGTCATCGAGCAGCGCGATCCCGTCGGCCGAGGCCAGTTCCGGCGCTGCGGCGATCACCGTGAATGCGGTCGCGCCGGGGCGCAGCCGCAGGACGCGGCCGTTGGTGAAATCGGTTGCATAGACCGTGCCGTCGGCGGCGACCGTCATGTCGTTGCAGCCGCCGTCAAAGGCGTAGCGCTGCCGCTCCTTGCCGGTGGCGAGATTGAACGCGCGGATCGAGGCCGGTCCCTTCGGGCCGTCCGGGCCCGGCGCATAAGTGCAGGCCCAGAGCGTTTTGCGTCGGTCATCGGCCAACAGCCCCATCACCCGGCTCGCCTCCTCGGGGCGGAAGGTGATCCACGGCGTCGCGACCGTCGCGCGCGGCGCGGCGCGATAGATGACGGCCTTGCCGATATTGCCGGCGAAGATCGTGCCGTCGCGGCTCGCGGTCAGGCTCTCGGGGAAGACGCCGCGATCGGCGATCTTGATCGCGGGCGGCCCCGGCGACTGGGCCGCGATCGTGGCGCCCCAGATGGCGGCGAGAAAAATCGGTCTGAGCATAGCCCTCACCCTGCATCATTTGCACCAGATGCCGAACAAAAAACGCGGATGAAGCGAGTGACGGCCGTGGGCGCAGGCGTACCGATCCGGTGAATGAAGTGGCGCGCCCGACAGGATTCGAACCTGTGACCCCAAGCTTAGAAGGCTCGTGCTCTATCCAACTGAGCTACGGGCGCCCGCGGATGCGCCTAGCGCGGATTGCGGGCGGGCGAAACACATTGCATCATGTCATGATGGATGGGGGCGAAAACGAACCGCTGCGGGCGGTGGACGCGCAGGCGGTGAGCGGCGGGCATTTCCGCTATTTCGATTTCGTGATGGCGGCGTTCGTCACGATCCTGTTGCTGTCGAACGTGATCGGCGCAGGCAAGCGCGCGGTGATCGATCTGCCGTGGATCGGGCCGTGGCCGTTCGGCGCCGGCATATTGTTCTTCCCGGTGAGCTATGTGCTCGGCGACGTGCTGACCGAGGTCTATGGCTATGCCCGCGCACGACGCTGCATCTGGGCCGGATTCGGCGCGATGCTGTTCATGGTGTTCATGTCGTGGGTGGTGGTGAAGCTGCCCCCGGATGCCGGCTGGACCGGACAGGCGGCTTATGAAAGCGTGTTCGGGCAGGTGCCGCGGATCGTCGCCGCGTCGATCTGTGCCTTCTGGGCGGGGGAATTCGCCAACAGCTTCGTGCTCGCCAAGATGAAGATCTGGACCGAGGGCAAGCATCTGTGGACCCGCACGATCGGCAGCACGGTGGTGGGGCAGGGGGTCGACAGCCTTATCTTCTACCCGCTCGCCTTCATCGGCGCGCCCGATTGGCCGATACAGGCGATGCTGATGGTGATGCTGAGCCAGTTCGTGCTCAAGGTCTCGTGGGAGGTGCTGCTGACCCCGTTCACTTATGCGGTGGTCGGCTTCCTCAAGCGGCGCGAAGGCGTCGATGTGTTCGACCGCAATACCAATTTCACCCCGTTCCGGGCGAAGGTGTAATCCCGTCACCCCGCCTGGCGGGGTGACGGGATCCACCGGATCAGTCGATCAGTTCGAGCGCCACGGCGGTCGCTTCGCCGCCGCCGATGCAGAGCGAGGCGACGCCCTTCTTGCCGCCGCGGTTCTGCAGCGCGGCGATCAGCGTCGCGATGATCCGCGCGCCCGAGGCGCCGATCGGATGGCCCAGCGCGGTCGCGCCGCCGTTGACGTTGACCTTGGCGTGATCGAGCCCGAGATCGTGCATCGCGATCATCGAGACGCAGGCGAATGCCTCGTTGACCTCGAACAGATCGACCTCGCTCGCCTTCCACCCGGCCTTGGCCAGCGCTTTTTCGATCGCATTGACCGGGGCGGTGGTGAAGCGCGCCGGGGCGTGCGCATGCGCCGCGGTGGCGACGATCCGCGCGACCGGCTTCAGCCCCTTGGCGGCGGCGACGCTCTCGCGCGTCATCACCAGCGCGGCAGCGCCGTCCGAGATCGACGAGGCGTTGGCGGCGGTGATCGTGCCGTCCTTGACGAAGGCGGGCTTGAGCGAAGGGATCTTGCTCGCATCGCCCTTCAGCGGCTGCTCGTCCTTGTCGACCGTCTCGACGCCCTTGCGGCCCTTGATCTCGACCGCAACGATCTCGCGATCGAACGCGCCGCTCTGCTGCGCGGTCTGCGCGCGGGTGAGCGAGGCGATGGCATAATCGTCCTGCGCAGTGCGGGTGAACTGATACTCGCCCGCGGTTTCCTCGGCGAACACGCCCATCGCCTTGCCCGGCTCATACGCATCCTCAAGCCCGTCGAGGAACATATGGTCCATCACGCGATCATGGCCGAGCCGCGCGCCCGAGCGGTGCTTCTGGAGCAGATAGGGGGCGTTGGTCATGCTCTCCATGCCGCCCGCGATGATCATGTCGACATTGCCGGTTGCGAGCGCCTCGGCGCCCATGATCGCGGCCGG